>NZ_JBSVWQ010000264.1:0-7210 GCF_054071215.1 Pseudomonas sp. SDO5522_S412
CCAGTCACCGGATGCACTGGCTGACCCACCGCTTTCGCGAGCAAGCCCGCTCCCACATTTCTACGGTTGCGCGGCTAATAATCGTTGGGCCCGCAGCAGCACCGGTGCATCCACCATCTGCCCGTCCAGTTGATACGCCCCGGCCCCATGGGCACCGGCGTCCACCACCCGTTTGGCCCAGGCCAGATCCTCGGCACTGGGGGCCAGCGCCTGGTGAATCACCGCCACCTGCTTGGGATGGATACACAGCGCGCCGGCAAAGCCCATTTCATAGGCATGCCGAATCGAACGGCGCAGGCCTTCGGGGTCGTCGATGGCCGGGTGCACGCCGTCCAGCGGCGCCACCAGCCCGGCGGCGCGGGAATGCACGATCAAGGCAAGGCGAGCCTGGTCGAGGGCAAATTGCGCGGCCGGGGAGCCGCTGCTCAGGTTCAAGTCCAGCGCCAGGTCCAGGCCACCAAACGACAGGCGCTCCACCAGCGGCGCATGGGCGATTTCCGCCACCGCCAGCAAACCCCGCGCACTCTCGATAATCGGCCAGATAGCCTTGCCCGTTGCAGCCACCACGGCCACCTGGGCCGCACTTTCAACCTTGGGCAGCAACACCCCCGCGACCCCGGCGTGGGCCTGACAGAACGCCACATCGGCAAAATGCTCGGGATGCTCCGGCGCGTTGATCCGCACCCACACCCGCGCCGCCGGCGTCGCCTGCAAAAACACCCCGAGGTTGTCCCGGGCCTGACGCTTGAGCGGCTCTTCCACCGCGTCTTCAAAATCCACAATCACCGCATCGGCGCCACTGGCCAGGGCCTTGGCAAAACGTTCCGGTCGGCTGCCCGGTACAAACAGCGCAGAGCGCACAAGAGAGGTTGGCATCGTTCGATTCCTTGTCAGATAACGCCGCGGATACGCAGGCCGTCGATGGCTTCAGCGGAGTAACCCAGCTGGTCGAGAATCCCCTGGCTGTGCTGCCCCAGCCCCGGCACCGCATCCATCCGCGGGGTGAACGCGGCATTGCGTGCCGGTGGCAGCAACGACGGCAACTTGCCCGCCGGGCTGTCGACTTCACGCCAACTGTCCCGGGCCTTGAGCTGCGGGTGGTCCCACACGCCTTGCATGTCGTTGACTCGTGCACTGGCGATTTGCGCGTCTTCCAGGCGCTGGATCACGCCTTCGGCGCTCATCTGCGCAAAACGGTCGACGATGATCTGGCGCAGCACGTCGCGGTTTTCCGAACGCTTGAAGTTGGCCGAGAAACGCTCGTCGGTGGCCAATTCCGGGGTGAGCAGCACCTTGTCGCAGAACGCAGCCCACTCGCGCTCGTTCTGCAAACCGAGCATTACCGTGCCGCCGTCGCCGGTGGGAAACGGCCCGTAGGGGTAGATCGTCGAATGCGCCGCACCCGCGCGCGGTGGCTGGGGCGCGCCGTCGAACGCGTAATACATCGGGTAGCCCATCCACTCCACCAGGCTTTCCAGCATGCTGACGTCGATGCGACTGCCCTGCCCGGTCTTGCCCCGCAGCAGCAGCGCCGAGAGGATGCCGCTGTAGGCGTACATCCCGGCGGAGATATCGGCGATGGAGCAGCCTGCCTTGGCCATCTGGTCTTCACCCGGGCCACCGGTGACCGAGAGAAAGCCGCCTTCGCTCTGGATCAGCAGGTCGTAGGCCTTTTTCTTTTCATACGGGCCACCCTCGCCATAGCCGGAGATGTCGCAGACGATCAGCCGCGGGAAGCGCTCATGCAGCGCCTCGAATGACAAACCCATGCGCGCGGCCGCGCCCGGTGCGAGGTTCTGCACCAGCACATCGGCATCGGCCAGCAGGGTTTCCAGGATGTCCCCGGCATCGTCGTGCTTGAGGTCCAGGGTCAGGCTTTCCTTGGAACGGTTGGTCCACACGAAATGCGAGGCCAGGCCGCGCACGCGCTCGTCATAGCCCCGGGCAAAGTCGCCCGCCCCGGGACGTTCGATCTTGATCACCCGCGCGCCCAGGTCGGCCAACTGGCGGGTGCAGAACGGTGCGGCAATCGCGTGTTCCAGGCTGACAACGGTGATGCCGTCCAGCGGTCGTTGATTAGCGGTCATGACAGTTCCTTAAAGCCAGTGAGCCAGGGATGCGGCGTTGCGCAGGTCCCAGACTTTTTCGATCAGCCCGGTGGTTTGCGCGAGTGTGCGGGCACCGCTGAATTGGGTCAGGCGCTGGAACTTGTCGGCCAGCTCCGAGCGGTTCAGGGTGTTGCCCGGGTCGCCCTTGGGTTCGTCGATGGCGCCGTGCAAGGTGCGGCCATCGGCGGTGGTCACGATGACCCGGCCCAGCCAGCGCTGCGGATAGGCACCGTCGACTTCGGCGTCGAGGGTCATGGAGACCTTGTCGCGAAACGCCGCCACGTCCCCGTCGCTCAGCGCCAGCTCGTGAAACTCGGTCAGCCCGGCCTTGCCATGCACGGCAATCAACCCCAGCACGGTGCCCATGGAAAACTTGGCCTGGTGCACGGTCTGCGGCAGCGTCACCCGGCCCAAAACGTCGATGGCGCCCTGGTGAACGCGGGTTTCCACATGGGCGATCTGCTCATGGCCCAGCCCTTCGCGCTGCATCAGATCCAGCAGCGCATCGGCGGCCGGATGGGTGTGGCGGCATGAAGCATGGAACTTGAACGACGTTTCCAGCAGCGCCCAGCGGCTGCCGAGACGATCGGACAATTTGCCTGGGTCGGCGTCGGTGGACATGCCCGCCGCCATCCCCTGATCGCCTTCCAGAATATTGCGCGCACCGGTCAGCCCGTCCGCTGTCAGATACGCCGCCAGCAAACCATCGGCAGCGGCCTTGGCAGTGTGCAGTTGCTTGGAGTCGGCGGCGTCCCGCAGGAACTCCCACAGCCCGGCCGCCTGAGTGCCGGCACTGCCCAGCAGGTTGATGAATTGCTCTTGGTTGAAGTCGAGCAATTTGCCCACGGCCACCGCCGCTGCGAGGGTGCCGACGGTGGCCGTGGTGTGGAAGATCCGGTAATGGGAACGGCCCATGAATTCGCCGATGCGAATCCCGGCTTCGTAACCGGCCACCGAGGCCAGCAGCAGTTCGCGACCGGACTTGCCGAGGTCTTGCGCCGCCGCCAATGCCGCCGGAAACACCACGGTCGCCGGGTGCAATACCGAGCTGTTGTGCAGGTCATCCTGCTCCACCAGGTGCGACGACGCGCCATTCACCAGCGCGGCGAAATAGGCACTGCTGCTGCCGCCGTTGACGATGATCTGCGCCGGGCCATCAGCCGGGCCCATCCTGCGGGCATAACGTTCGAACAGCGGGATCGGATGCGCGCCCTTGCTGGCCAGCGCCGAGGCGAGCCAGTCGAGGAACAGGTCTTCGGTGCGGGCGAGTACGGCGTCCGGCAATTGTGCGTAATTCAACTCGGCGAGGAACCGACACAGCGCTTGGGTATGGCTCATGGTCGGGCCCTCAGAAGCTGCGTGGCAGTTCGAGCAGATGCTCGGCCACGTAGGACAGGATCAGGTTGGTGGAGATCGGCGCAACCTGGTACAGGCGGGTCTCGCGGAACTTGCGCTCCACGTCGTATTCGCAGGCAAACCCGAAGCCGCCGTGGGTTTGCAGGCAGGCGTTGGCCGCCTCCCAGGAAGCCTTGGCCGCGAGGTACTTGGCCATGTTCGCGCTGGCCCCGGCATTGGCGCCGCTGTCGTATTCCTCACAGGCACGCCAGCGCATCAAGTCGGCCGCTTCGATCTCGATATGGGCTTCGGCAATCGGGAACTGCACGCCCTGGTTCTGTCCGATGGGCCGACCAAATACCACGCGGTCGCGGGCATAGGCGCTGGCTTTCTCGATAAACCAGCGGCCATCGCCGATGCACTCGGCGGCAATCAGCGTCCGCTCGGCATTCAAGCCGTCGAGGATGTAGCGGAAGCCCTTGCCCTCCTCGCCAATCAGGCTGTCCAGCGGCAACTCCAGGTTGTCGAAGAACAGTTCGTTGGTCTCGTGGTTGACCATGTTGGCGATGGGCTGCACGGTCAGGCCGTTGCCGATGGCTTCCCGCAAGTCCACGAGGAAGATCGACATGCCTTCGGATTTTTTCTTCACCTCGGCCAACGGCGTGGTGCGGGCCAGCAGGATCATCAGGTCGGAATGCTGCACCCGCGAGATCCAGACTTTCTGGCCATTGATCACGTACTTGTCGCCGCGCTTGACTGCGGTGGTCTTGATTTTGGTGGTGTCGGTGCCGGTGGTGGGCTCGGTCACGGCCATCGACTGCAGGCGCAATTCGCCGCTGGCGAGCTTGGGCAGGTAGAAGCTTTTCTGTGCTTCGCTGCCGTGACGCAGCAAGGTGAACATGTTGTACATCTGGCCGTGGACGGTGCCGGAGTTGCCGCCGCAGCGGTTCACTTCCTCCAGTATCACCGAGGCTTCCGCCAGCCCCAGGCCGGAGCCGCCGTAGGCTTCCGGGATCATTGCCGACAGCCAGCCGGCGTCGGTCAGGGCCTTGACGAAGGCTTCCGGGAAACCTTTTTCTTCATCGACCTTGCGCCAGTAGGCAGCGTCGAATTCGGCGCAGAGTGCGCGCACGCCTTCGCGGATGGCATTCAGTTCTTCGTTGTCATTCGGGTTCATTAACGGCTCTCCGCCTGTTGTTCTTGGAGGTTTATTCGAAATGCAGTTCGGCGCGCTGGGCCAGGCCGTCGGCGTTGCCCGCCCACAGTTCCGCGACGCCCGGCGCGGTGATGTGCCCGCCCACTTCAAAGGCTTGCGGGGCAATCAACGGGCGCACGCCGCGATACGAGAAACGGCGCAACGTGGCCGCGGGGTTGGCGCGGCAAAATGCGCGCAGGCTCAAGGTGGCGATCAGCGGACCGTGCACCACCAGCCCCGAATAACCTTCGGTGTCGGTGACATAGGGGTAGTCGTAGTGAATGCGGTGGCCGTTGAAGGTCACGGCGCTGTAGCGGAACAACAGGGTTGGCGTCGGGTCGACCGCTTCACGCCAGGCGCCTTCGGGGAGCACGTCACCACTGCCCTGCTTGGGCGGCGTGGGTTCGCGGTAGACGATGTCCTGTTCTTCGCGCAGGGCCAGGCGGCCGTCCTGGGAATAGTCGTGGCGCACGGTGACGAACAACAACGAGCCGGTGCGACCGGTTTTTTCTTCCACCCGGGTGATGGTCGAAACGCGGGTGGCGGCCTCACCGGCACGCAATGCATGGAAGAACTCGATGCGCCCGCCGGCCCACATGCGGTTGCGATTATCGGCCGGCGGCAGGAAGCCGCCACGGGCCGGATGACCGTCACCGCCCAGGGCGGACTCGGGCAGCGGGTCCTGGAAGAAGCACCATTGCCACAAGGGCGGAACCGGCTCGCCATCTGCCGGTGCCGCTTCGCCAAAGGTGGCGGCGATGCGTTTGAGCAGGTTGTGGCTCAAGTGGTCGTGGGCTGTTTCGCTACGGCCGATCCAGTCTGTGGCGCTCATCAGGTGCATGTCCTCGGGCAGGGAATCTGAACCGGATCATGCTGGGCCCTGGCCGTTCTGAGAATTTGCATTTCAATGAAGCAGCGTTCGGCTATGCTGAACGCCATCGCCCATAAAAAGATCTCAAGAACCCGGATGATCAATGTGGGAGCTGGCTTGCCTGCTCCCACATGGGTTCTTCGTCGCTGCCCCGGAGCCTTGCATGCACTTTGATCTGGCTGACTTACGCCTGTTTATCCATATCGCCGAATCCCCCAGCCTGACCCAGGGCGCCAAGCGCGCGTTCCTTTCGCCGGCCGCCGCCAGTGCGCGGATCAAGGCCCTGGAGGGCCAACTCGACACCCGCCTGTTGTACCGCGACAGCCGTGGTGTGGAAATTACCCCGGCGGGCGAACGGCTGCTGCACCATGCGCGGCTGATCATGCGCCAGGTGGATTACCTGAAAAGCGAGTTCACCCAATACGGCATCGACTCGGCCGGGCATATCCGCATTTTTGCCAACACCACCGCCGTGACCGAATTTCTCCCGGAGGTGCTGGCCGGCTTCCTGTCCCAGCGCCCCGGCGTGACGGTGGACCTGCAGGAGCGGCTGTCGCGGGATATCGTGCGGGGCGTGCTGGATGGCACCAGCGACATGGGCATCATCGCCGGGCCTGTGGAAGCATCGGGTTTGCAGGTGCTGCACTTCAGCACCGACCACCTTGTGCTGACGGTACCGGTGGGGCATCCGCTGGCGGGCCTGCCTTCGGTGACGCTGGAGCAAACCCTGGCTTATCAACATATCGGCTTGCATGACGGCAGCACGTTGCTGAGTTTCCTGCGTGAGCATGTGGAGCGGCTGGGCAAGCACTTGTCGTTGCGCATTCAAATGTCGAGCTTCGAGGCGATCTGCCGGATGGTTGAGGCGGGCGTGGGGATCGGCATCATTCCCGAGTCGGCCGCCGTGCGGCACAGCCGGACCATGCAACTGGTGACGGTGAAGCTGGATGAGGTTTGGGCGGTGCGCGAGCGCAGTATTCTGGTGCGGGAGCTGGAGGCGTTGCCGGGGACGATTCGGGCGTTGATCGCGACCTTGATGCCCGAGATGGAACCGCCCCGGCTGCCGGGCGCCTAAGCTAACGTTGCCCTTTTGCGAAGGAGATCTGGTCATGCAGCTTGAAGGTTCCTGCCATTGCGGCGCGGTTTCGTTCAGTCTTGAGAGTGCGCATCCCTACCCTTATCAGCGGTGTTATTGCTCGATTTGTCGCAAGACCCAGGGGGGTGGCGGGTATGCGATCAACCTTGGGGGGGATGCCAGGAGCCTCAAGGTGCGGGGGCGCAAGTTGATTTCGATTTATCACGCGCGGATGAAAGAGCCGGGGGATAGCCGGGCGCATGCGAGTACGGCTGAGCGGCATTTTTGTTCGCAGTGTGGGTCGGGGTTGTGGTTGTTCAGTCCGCAGTGGCCGGAGTTGATTCATCCGTTTGCTTCGGCGATTGATACGCCGTTGCCGGTGCCGCCGGAGCATACGCATTTGATGCTGGGGTCGAAGGCGCCGTGGGTTGAAGTGAGTGTTCGCGCGGGGGACCTGGAGTTTGAGGCGTATCCAGAGGAGTCGATTGCCGAGTGGCATGAGCGGTTGGGGCTGGGTTGATTGATTAAGTGAGTGAGTGAGTGAATATCCGTTATTTGGGTGATGGCTGAGATTGGTTCCGCTCTTACAGCGGCTCACTTTTGAAAAGCGCAAAAGTAAGCAAAAC
>NZ_JBSVWQ010000265.1:0-7171 GCF_054071215.1 Pseudomonas sp. SDO5522_S412
GTGACTGGCACACCGTCTTCGCGAGCAAGCCCGCTCCCACAGGGTTACTGCGCCAGGCTTGAGGTGCTTTGGCCGACCGCCAGCCCGGCGCGAATCGCCGCCAGTGCCGCCTTGTAGTACGCCTTGCCCTCCGGCGACTCCGCGAACGTCGCGAACTCTTCCAGCTCCGGGTCGGACAAATCCCGGTAGACGTACAACAGCGTGTTGTTCAGATCATTGCCAATCTGCTGCATCAGGCGCTCACGCTGGCCGTTCAACATGCCCTGCGCCTGGCCTCCGCCCAACAGCCCGGGGATCATCTGGCTCAAGCTGTCGGCCGCCACGCCGGCAATCGCCAGGCTGACTTCAGCCCCGGCTTCCCGCGCAGGCAAGGCCTGGGCCAGGTGGCCGATGATCAGGCTGCGGGTGGCATCGGCTTCCATGTGCGGCAAGCCCTGGGCGTTCTTCGCCAGTTGATCGCGGCGGGTGGCCAGCAACTCGGCGGCGACAATCTTGCGGCCCAGCGGCGACTGGAAGAAGGCCAGTGCCGGCTTAGGGTCCGCCAAATTCTTGCGCAGTTGCGCTTCGGCGCGCTGGTCTACCGACTGGGGCGCGAAGCGTTTATTGCTGTTGTCCACCAGCGCCTGATACACCGCCGGCGGCAGGCTGTTGCGGTAGCGTTGCTGGGCGGCACTGAGGGCGTCATTAAAATGCGCGCGCTGGTCTGCCCAGCCGGCGACCTTGTACAACTGGTCATGGCTGTCTGCCCAGGCGGGCAAAACGCAGAACATCAGCAAGGAAAAAAACAAACGACGCATATGGACTCCTGTCAGTCGGCCACTATTGTCCGTGTCGGGCGTAGGATTTGTCGAGAAATCCTATCGGTCACCTGACTAAAGTGTATTCAGACGCTCGGCGGCTCTGTCGGATTCACAGGCGTATGGATACTATGCGCGCCATGCCCATACCCTCCGATCACCCGCTGCTGTTACGCATTGTCGATGACCTGGCCGCACAAGGCTGGTCGCAGCAGAATATCTTCCTGCCCGAGGCTCTGACCCTCGAACTGGCGGCTGAGTGCCAAAAACGCGCCGCCGAAGGTGAATTGGCGCCCGCGGCGGTCGGACGGGGGCCGTCCCAGGAGATTCGCGAGGGCATCCGGGGTGACCATATCCAGTGGCTGGAGCCGGGCGAGGTGGTGGCCTGCGATAACTACCTGGAGCTGATGGACAGCCTGCGGGTGGCGATGAACCGTGGCCTGTTCCTGGGCCTGGAAGACTTCGAAAGCCACTTCGCGATGTACCCGCCGGGGGCGTTTTACCTCAAGCATGTGGACCGTTTTCGCGATGACGACCGGCGCATGGTGTCGGCAGTGATCTACTTGAACAACGCCTGGCTGCCGGAACATGGCGGCCAGTTGCGCATGTACCTCAAGGGCGACGTCGAATACGATGTGGTGCCCACCGGCGGTTGCCTGGTGGTATTCCTGTCGGGGGAAATCCCCCATGAAGTCATGCCCGCCACCCGCGAACGCCTGTCCCTCACCGGCTGGTTTCGCCGGCGGGGCAACGAGCCGTTTTGATGATGCAAAAGATTCTGGTCAGCCGCTGCCTGCTGGGGCACCGGGTACGCTACGACGGAGGGGCCAGCGGGCCTTTCGATCAATTGGCCGCGTGGCAGGCCGAAGGCCGGGTGGTTGCCGTGTGCCCGGAAGTGGCGGGTGGCTTGCCGACGCCACGGCCGTCTGCCGAAATCCCGGGCGGGCAGGGGATTGACGTGTGGGAAGGCCGCGCCCAGGTGCTGACGGCCCAGGGGGAAGACTTCAGCGAAGCGTTCCTCGATGGCGCCCGCCAGGCATTGGCGCTGGTACAGCGTCACAATATCCGCGTCGCCGTACTCAAGGCCAACAGCCCGTCGTGCGGCAATCTGCTGACCTATGACGGTACCTTCACCGGCGTGAAGGTCACGGGCGAAGGCGTGACGTCGGCCTTGCTCAAGCGCCATGGGGTGCTGGTGTTCAGTGAGCTGGAATTGCCCGAAGCGGCAGCGGCCCTGGCAAAATGCTCAAGCCCGACATAGATCAACATGTGGGAGCGGGCTTGCTCGCGAAAGCGCAGTGTCAGTCACCCGATGCTCAAGCCGAGCCACCGCATTCGCGAGCAAGCCCGCTCCCACATTGACCGAGTCGTTTATTCGGCCTTTTTCACCGGCTTGCTCGCATCCATCCCGAACCACTTCTCCGACAGCGCCGCCAGCCGGCCATCGGCCTTCACTCGTTGCAGGGCCTTGTCCAGGCTGGCCTTGAACGCCGGGTTACCCTTCTGGAACGGAATCGCCAGGCTCAGCGTCGGGCCGACGTCTGCGCCTTCCTTCACCGGCAGCTGGCTGTCGCGAATCGCGTAGGGAATCAGCAGCCGATCACTGATGGCGGCATCGATCTGTTGATCGGCAACGTCCTTGATCGGCTGCCTGGCATCGGCATAGCTGCGCAAATCAACGCCCTCGGCGGTGCGCGCCTGCTCCACAAACTGGCTGCCCTGGGCCACGCCCAACGCCTTGCCCTTGAGCGCCGCAAAGCTGCCCAACGGGCGCTGTTCCTGCTTGCGCACGATCAGCTGTGCGCTGGAGTAGCTGTAGGGCTCGCTGAAGTCGAAACGATCCGCCAGTTCAGGAGTCATAGCGATATGGTTGATGGCCACGTCGTACTTGGCGCTTTCCACGCCGGGCAGCAACTCGGCGGCATCGACAGTGATAAAGGAGGGGCGTACGTCCATTTCCTTGGCCAGCAACTCACCCAGCTCCACTTCAAAACCGGTGAGTTTGTCGCCTTCCTTGAAGTTGAAGGGCGGGGTGTTGGCTTCCATTGCGATGCGCAGTTCCCCGCGGTCAAATACATCGTCGATCAGTTCGGCATGGGCCAAGGGACTTGCAAGGGGCAGTAAAAGTAACAGGCCAGGCAGGAAACGCATGGTCGCTCCTAAAGAATTCGAATGAGCGAAGCGTTGTTCAGGCTCGCTTTGCTATGGTGTTGAATGTCTTGGACAGCAATTTGTCGCGAAGTTGTCATAACCCTACAGATTTCCCGGAAAAACTGGAGAAGTGAATGAAAGCCTTTTTGACCCGTGCAACCCTGGCCAGCCTATTGCTGGGCGCTTCGATGCTGGCGACCGCTGCTGATGGCATCCCGCGCAGCGCTCCACCAGAAGGTGCCAAAGTGTTCATCGTGTCGCCCAAAGATGGCGCCACCGTCGATAAAACCTTCACCGTGAAATTCGGCATGGAAGGCCTGAAACTGGCTCCGGCCACCAGTCAGGATCCGGGCACCGGCCACCACCACCTGCTGATCGACCAGAAAGAATTGCCGGATGCAAGCGTGCCGATCCCGGCCACCGATACCGTGATCCACTACGGCAAGGCACAGACCGAAACCGAGCTGACCCTCACCCCAGGCAAGCACACGCTGCAACTGGTAGCCGGCGACAAACTGCACATGCAGTTCAACCCGACTGTAGCCTCGAAAGTCATCACGGTTAACGTCAAGTAAGATTTGTTCAGACAAAAAAGGGAGACCCGAGGGTCTCCCTTTTTTATGCGCGTTTAACGATTAGAACAACACGCGGCTACGGATAGTGCCGTTGATGTGTTGCAGCTTCTCTTGCGCCAGGTCCGAATACTCGGCGTCTACGTCGATAACCACGTAGCCGACTTTCTCGTTGGTCTGCAGGAACTGACCGGAAATGTTGATGCCGTTTTCCGCGAAGACCTTGTTGATCTCCATCATCACGCCAGGGATGTTCTGGTGGATGTGCAGCAGACGGTGCTTGCCAGGGTGCGCCGGCAGAGCCACTTCCGGGAAGTTGACCGAGGACACCGACGTACCGTTGTCGCTGTACTTGACCAGTTTCTCCGACACTTCCAGGCCGATGTTGGCTTGGGCTTCAGCGGTGGAGCCGCCGATGTGCGGGGTCAGGATCACGTTGTCCAGGCCACGCAGCGGGCTTTCGAAGATGTCGTCGTTAGAGCGCGGCTCAACCGGGAACACGTCGATGGCGGCGCCGATCAGGTGCTTGTCCTTGATCGCGTCGGCCAGGGCGTCCAGCTCGACCACGGTGCCGCGTGCAGCGTTGATCAGGATCCCGCCCTTCTTGATGGCGCGGATTTCCTTCTCGCCGATCATCCACTGGGTCTCAGCGGTTTCCGGTACGTGCAGGGTCACGATGTCGGACATGCCCAGCAGCTCGGTCAGGCTCGACACCTGGGTGGCGTTGCCCAATGGCAGCTTGGTCAGGGTGTCGTAGAAGAACACCTGCATGCCCAGGCCTTCGGCCAGTACCGACAACTGCGTGCCGATCGAGCCGTAACCGACGATACCCAGCTTCTTGCCGCGGATTTCGAAGGAGTTGGCTGCGCTCTTGATCCAGCCGCCACGGTGGCAGGAAGCGTTCTTCTCGGGAATACCGCGCAGCAACAGGATCGCCTCGGCCAATACCAGCTCAGCAACGGAGCGGGTGTTGGAGTACGGTGCGTTGAACACCGCGATGCCGCGCTCGCGCGCTGCGTTGAGGTCGACCTGGTTGGTGCCGATGCAGAAACAGCCGACAGCTACCAACTTCTTGGCGTGATCGAAGATCTCTTCGGTCAGCTGAGTGCGGGAGCGAATGCCGATAAAGTGCGCGTCGGCGATCTTTTCCTTGAGCTGGGCTTCCGGCAGAGAACTGGTGATGTACTCAATGCTGGTGTACCCGGCGGCCTTCAGGACTTCGACGGCCGATGGGTGGACGCCTTCCAGAAGAAGGAACTTGATCTTGCTCTTATCGAGAGAAGTCTTGCTCATCTGCGTAAACCTGTATCCCGGAGAAAAATGGCAGGGAATCGGATCACGTAAGCTGACCCGGACGGCAGGAAAGCCGTCACCGCAGAACGCCCTTGGGCACTATCCTGCGGGGGCGGTATGCTAGCATACGTGCCCCGCTAAACACCCATTCCTGCGACGTGAAGCGTTCTCAGGATGACCATGAATTGTTCGAGAGTTCTGTCGATGACCCATCCTGCCCTGATTGATGAGCTGAAGACCCTGGTTGAGCCTGGCAAGGTCCTGACCGATGCTGACTCCCTTGAGGCTTATGGCAAGGACTGGACCAAGCATTTCGCGCCGGCCCCGGTGGCCATCGTCTTCCCGAAGACCACCGAGCAGGTGCAGGCCATCGTCCGTTGGGCCAATGAGCACAAGGTCGCGCTGGTGCCGTCCGGTGGCCGTACCGGCCTGTCGGCCGCTGCCGTCGCTGCGAATGGCGAAGTGGTTGTGTCGTTCGACTATATGAACCAGATCCTCGACGTTAACCTCACCGACCGCACCGCCGTGTGCCAGCCGGGCGTGGTCACCAAGCAATTGCAGAACGTCGCCGAAGAAAAAGGCCTGTACTACCCGGTGGATTTCGCCTCGTCGGGTTCCAGCCAGATTGGCGGCAATATCGGCACCAATGCCGGCGGAATCAAGGTCATTCGCTACGGCATGACCCGTAACTGGGTGGCCGGTATGAAAGTCGTCACCGGCAAGGGCGACCTGCTGGAGTTGAACAAAGACCTGATCAAGAACGCCACCGGCTACGACATGCGCCAGCTGTTCATCGGCGCTGAAGGCACCCTGGGCTTTGTGGTCGAAGCGACCATGCGCCTGGACCGGGCGCCGAAAAACCTCACCGCGATGGTGCTCGGCACCACCGATTTCGACTCGATCATGCCGGTGTTGCACGCCTTCCAGAGCAAGCTGGACCTGACCGCCTTCGAATTCTTTTCCGACAAGGCCCTGGCCAAAGTCCTCGGTCGCGGCGATGTGCCGGCGCCGTTCGAGTCCGACTGCCCGTTCTACGCGCTGCTGGAATTTGAAGCGACCACCGAAGAAGTGGCCAACGATGCCCTGGCCACGTTCGAACACTGCGTCGAGCAGGGCTGGGTGCTGGACGGCGTGATGAGCCAGAGCGAAACCCAACTGCACAACCTGTGGAAGCTGCGCGAGTACATCTCCGAGACCATCTCCCACTGGACGCCGTACAAGAACGACATTTCGGTGACTGTGTCGAAAGTGCCAGCCTTCCTCAAGGAAATCGACGCGATTGTCGACGAACACTACCCGGACTTCGAAATCGTCTGGTTCGGCCACATCGGGGACGGCAACCTGCACCTGAATATCCTCAAGCCGGAAAACCTGAGCAAGGACGAGTTCTTCGCCAAGTGCGCCACCGTCAACAAGTGGGTGTTCGAGACCGTGCAGAAGTACAACGGCTCGATCTCCGCCGAACACGGCGTGGGCATGACCAAGCGCGATTACCTGACCTACAGCCGCTCGCCGGTTGAAATTGAATACATGAAGGCAGTGAAAGCGGTGTTCGACCCGAACGGGATCATGAACCCGGGCAAGATTTTCGCTGTTTAACAGTCCCTGAAGGAGTCGGTCCATGAGCTACCAGCACAAGTATGTCGACGGCACCAATATTCACTTTCCCCTGGGGAAGGTGGTGTGCATCGGGCGTAACTACGCCGAACACGCCAAGGAACTGGATAACCCGGTACCGACCGAGCCGCTGCTGTTTATCAAGCCCGGCAGTTGCGTAGTGGCACTGGAAGGCGGTTTTGCCATCCCTACCGAGCGCGGTTCGGTGCATTACGAAGCGGAAATCGCGGTGTTGATCGGCAAGCCGTTGTCGGCCAAACCGAGCCGCGAGGAAGTGCTGGACGCCATCTCCGGCTTCGCCCCGGCCCTGGACCTGACCCTGCGGGACAAACAGGCCGAGCTGAAAGCCAAGGGCCTGCCGTGGGAAATCGCCAAGTCGTTTGACGGTGCGGCGGTGATTGCCCCGTTCGTGGTCGGCAGCACTTTCCCGGATGTGACGGATATCGGCATCCGCCTGACCATCAACGGCGAAGTGCGCCAGGACGGCAACAGCGCGATCATGCTCAACCCGATCATCCCGATGATCCAGTACATGGCCGGCTGCTTCTCGTTGCAGGCCGGGGATGTGATCCTCACCGGTACGCCGGCAGGCGTGGGCCCGCTGAATGTGGGTGACGAGCTGGTGCTGGAATTGCCGGGTGTGAGCCGCTTCGAAAGCAGCGTTCGCTGAATACCTGGCGAAACGCGGTCAAAAATGTGGGAGCGGGCTTGCTCGCGAAAGCGGTGTATCAGTGACAGATT
>NZ_JBSVWQ010000266.1:0-7167 GCF_054071215.1 Pseudomonas sp. SDO5522_S412
CCAGAAGTGTTGGCTGACACGCCGCATTCGCGAGCAAGCCCGCTCCCACATTTTGTCTGCATTCCAAATTTGAGCCGCACTACCCAAATTCGAGCCGTATTTCACTCAGCAATCGCTGAACGTTTCGTCATCCCCATACGTCATACCTTTCCTTGAGCTAGTGTAGGAAACACCTACCACTCAGCCCTGCGATTAGTCCTCAAACCCCTATCCATGTTTAACTTGACTGTTCGTTCAAGTTAAATCGGTGGTTCGCTGCCCGCTCACAACAGGAGGCTTACCTTTGCTGAGTCCGTTTTTTACAGCCACATCCCATACCCTTGAGGTGCGCCCTACATGAGTGCATCGTCCACACCTTCCAGCGGTCTGGTCCGCATGAACCCGCCGGTGTTTTACTTCGCCGCGAGCTTCATCCTGCTGTTCGGCCTGACCGTCATCGCGATTCCAGAACAAGCCGGCGCCTGGCTGCTGGCCGCACAAAACTGGGCGGCCAACACGGTCGGCTGGTACTACATGCTGGCGATGACCCTGTATCTGGTCTTCGTGGTGGTCACCGCGTTATCGGGCTACGGCAAGATCAAACTCGGTGCCGACCACGACGAGCCCGAATTCAGTTACCTGTCCTGGGCCGGCATGCTGTTCGCCGCCGGGATCAGCATCACGCTGTTTTTCTTCTGCGTGTCCGAACCCCTGACTCACCTGGTGCAACCGCCCCAGGGCGAGGCCCTGAACGGTGACGCGGCGCGCCAGGCCATGCAGATCCTGTTTCTGCACTGGGGCCTGCATGGCTGGGGCGTGTTCGCCTTCGTCGGCATGGCCCTGGCGTACTTCGCCTACCGGCATAACCTGCCGCTGGCGTTGCGCTCGGCGCTGTATCCGCTGATCGGCAAGCGCATCAACGGCCCCATCGGTTATGCGGTGGACGGCTTCGGCATCATCGCCACGGTGTTCGGCCTCGGCGCCGACATGGGCTTTGGCGTGTTGCACCTCAACTCAGGGCTCGATTACCTGTTCGGCGTGGCCCACACCCAGTGGATCCAGGTCGGCCTCATCACCTTGATGATGGGCGCGGCGATCCTGGTGGCGGTCTCCGGTGTCGATAAAGGCGTGCGGGTGATGTCCGACATCAACATGCTGCTGGCCTGTGCGCTGCTGCTGTTCGTGTTGTTCGCCGGCCCTACCCAACACTTGCTCAACACCCTGATCCAGAACATCGGCGACTACCTCGGCGCCTTGCCGACCAAGAGTTTCGACCTCTACGCCTACGACAAACCGAGCGACTGGCTGGGCGGCTGGACCGTGTTCTATTGGGCCTGGTGGATCGCATGGTCGCCGTTCGTAGGCCTGTTTATCGCGCGCATTTCCCGCGGTCGTACCATCCGTGAATTCGTGTTCGGCGTGCTGTTGATCCCGCTGGGCTTCACCCTGGCGTGGATGTCGATCTTCGGCAACAGCGCCATCGACCAGGTACTCAACCACGGCCTTACGGCGCTGGGACAGTCGGCCATTGATGACCCGTCGATGAGCCTCTACCTGCTGCTGGAAACCTACCCGTGGAGCAAGACGGTGATCGCGGTCACGGTGTTTATCAGCTTCGTGTTCTTCGTCACCTCGGCCGACTCCGGCACGGTGGTGCTCTCGACCTTGTCGGCCAAAGGCGGCAACGCCGATGAAGACGGGCCGAAGTGGCTGCGGGTGTTCTGGGGCGCGATGACCGCGTTGGTGACCAGCGCGCTGCTGTTTGCCGGCAGCATCGACTCGCTCAAGTCGGCCGTGGTCCTGACCTCGCTGCCGTTCTCGATGATCCTGCTGCTGATGATGTGGGGGCTGCACAAGGCGTTCTACCTTGAGTCGCAGAAGCAGATTGCGCAGATGCATTCCCTCGCGCCGGTATCGGGCTCACGCAAGGGCACGGGCGGTTGGCGCCAGCGCCTGAGCCAGGCGGTGCATTTCCCGTCACGGGATGAGGTGTACCGTTTCCTCGAGACCACGGTGCGCCCGGCCATCGAAGAAGTGACGGCGGTGTTTGTCGAAAAAGGCCTCAACGTGGTCACCCAGCCTGACCCGGCCAACGACAGCGTCAGCCTGGAGATCGGCCACGGCGAGCAGCACCCGTTTGTGTATCAGGTGCAGATGCGCGGCTATTTCACCCCGTCATTCGCACGGGGCGGCATGGGTTCCAAGCAGCTCAACAACCGCCGCTACTACCGGGCGGAAGTGCACTTGAGCGAGGGCAGTCAGGACTACGATCTGGTGGGCTACACCAAGGAGCAGATCATCAACGACATCCTCGACCAGTACGAACGGCACATGCAGTTCCTGCACCTGGTTCGTTAAGGCTCAGGCCCTGATAAACAGGGCCAGTGCCACCAACGGCGCACCGAATACCCCGCTGCCGATCACCAGCTCCGAGACCAGGGGCTGGCCGGCAGTGACCACGCCTACCGCGCCGTTCACCACCGACACCACCAGCCAGATCCCGACAAAGCTGTAGGCCAGAATGTGCCGGCTGACGCCCAGCTTTTGGCCGATGAACAGCATCAGCGCGAGGAGGATCAGGCCGGCGGTGATGACGCGGGCGGTGTGCATATCTTAAGTCTCCTGATACCCGCTGATTTTCCGTGAACACCAAACCTGTGGCGAGGGAGCAAGCTCCCTCGCCACAATATCAATGCGTCGTAGAGTGAGTGCTGCGTGGCCTTCAGACCAAACCACCATTGGCCCGCAGGATTTGCCCGTTCACCCAACCACCGGCCGGGCTCACCAGGAACGCCACCACGCGGGCGATATCTTCCGGTTGGCCCAGGCGTTCCAGCGGTGCCATCTTGGCCAGGCCCTGGATCTGCTCTTCGCTTTTGCCATGCAGGAACAGTTCGGTCGCCACCGGGCCCGGGGCAACGGCGTTGACGGTGATGCGCCGGCCGCGCATTTCCTTGGCGAACACCTGGGTCAGGGATTCCACCGCCGCCTTGCTGGCGATGTACACCGCATAACCGGGGAAGTTGAGGCCGACGGTGCTGCTGGAGAAATTGACGATGCGCCCGCCGTCGTTCAGGCGGGTGGCGGCTTCACGCAGGGCGTTGAAGGTGCCGCGGGTATGGATGTCGAAGTTCTGGTTGTAGAGCTCATCGCTGTGTTGGGCCAGCGGCAGCACCTTGAGGATCCCGGCGTTGTTGATCAGCACATCAACCTTGCCCAGCTGGGCTTCGGTCTCGTCGAACAGGCGCTTGACGTCGGCGGCGCTGGCCACGTCGCCCTGGATCGCTATGGCTTGGTGGCCGGCCTGGCGCAACTCCACTACCAGCCTTGACGCTTCGGTGGCGCTGTTGGCGTAGTTGATGGCGACGGCATAACCGTCGGCAGCCAGTTGTCTGGCAACCACGGCGCCGATGCCGCGTGAGGCGCCGGTAACGATAGCAACTTGGGTAGTCATGATCTGGTTTCCTTGGGGCAGTGGTTGGGTGTGGAAGCAGATTCACATGTTTACCCAGGCCGATAAATGCGCCAGAGTTGCCTTGACTGTTCAAGAATCGCCAACAATGGAGACGCGCCGTGGACCAGGTCAAAGCGATGAAAGTGTTCGTGAGGATTTACGAACGCAGCAGCTTCACGCTGGCGGCCGATGACCTGAACCTGCCGCGCGCCACCCTGACCCACACCCTCAACCAGTTCGAGGCCTGGCTCGGCACGCGCCTGCTGGAACGCAGCACCCGCCGCGTCCGCCCCACGCTGGATGGCGAGGCCTATTACCTGCGCTGTGTGCAACTGCTGGCGGAGCTGGAAGAGGCGGAACTGGCCTTCCGTTCGGTGGCCCCCAAGGGCCGCCTGCGGGTGGATTTGCACGGCACCCTGGCCAAGTACTTCGTGATCCCGGCGCTGCCGCAATTCATGGCGCGCTACCCGGAAATCGAGCTGTCCATCAGCGAGGCGGACCGCTTCGTCGACCTGATCGCCGAAGGCGTGGATTGTGTGCTGCGGGCGGGCACCCTGGGGGATTCGGCATTGATCGGTCGCCGGGTTGCGACGCTGCGCCAGGTGACCTGCGCGAGCCCGGCCTACCTGCGCAAATACGGCGAGCCGAAGCGCCTCGCCGACCTGGGCGAGCACCGTGCGGTGAACTATGTTTCACGCACCACCGCGAAGCTGTTCCCCTTCGAATTCATGGTCGACGGCCAGGTGCAGGAAGTGACGATCGAGGGGGCGCTGTCGGTGTTCGGCGCAGAGATTTATGCCGCCAGCGCAGTCGCCGGACTGGGCATTATCCAGTGCCCGCACTACCGCATCGCCGAGCTGATCAACCAGGGCGTGATGCAGGAAATCCTCATTGATAGACCACCGCCGCCCATGCCGGTTTCGGTGCTCTATCCGCAAAACCGACACATGTCGCCGAGGGTGCGAGTGTTCGTCGATTGGCTCGCCGAAATCTTCGCCACTGCCCGCTAACCCGCGTCTTTACTGGGTTTCTTAAATTTAATTTCATCCGGGTAAAGGGTGTTTTGACTCCGAACTGTCACATGGCCATCGCCTAATTGTGTGAAGCGTTTGACGCTTTCATTTCAGAACAGTGACGGAGACCGGTACCAATGAAGACGTTATTAAGCCCCATGGTGGGTGCCGCCATGGCGAGCTTTATGCTGTCCGCCCACGCCGATTTTATCGATGACAGCCACGCCGACGTGACCCTGCTCAACCGCTACCTCAACCAGCAGGGGCGGGATGTGGTAAACAGCAATAACAAGGCCCACAGCATCCGTGATTGGGGCCAGGGTTTTGAGTTCAACTTCAAGTCCGGCTACACCGATGGGCCGGTGGGCTTTGGCCTGGACCTGCAGGCGTTCTACGGTTTGAAACTGGACTCCGGCGGCGACCTCAATGACAAGGATCACCAGGGCCGCTACCCCGGCAGCATGTTCCCGCTGGATAACGGCAAGTCGGCCGACCAGTTCGGCGTGCTCAGCCCGACCTTCAAGATGCGCTTCGCCCAGGATGAATTGCGCGTCGGTACGCTGTACGGCAACAACCCGGTGCTGGCCAACACCGACGGCCGCCTGTACCAGCAGACCAACACCGGGGTGCAGTTGGTTTCCAAGGACTTGACCGACTTCACCTTTACCGCCGGTGACATCCTCAAGACCAAGATCCGCAACGAAACCGGCGACCAGGGCATGATCACCGCCGGCGGCACCAAAGAGAGCGATCGCTTCCTCTACGGCGGCGCGGACTACAAAGGTTTGCCGGACACCACCGTCAGCCTGTGGTACTCCAACCTTGAGGATTACTACCAGCAGTTCTTCCTCGGTGCCAAGCGTCATGACGCCTTGCCTGTCGGCGCGATCGACACCGACGTGCGCCTGTACCGCAGCCTGGGTGTGGGTGAAAACGCCGCGGGCGACAAAGACTATTCGGCTGCGGGTCTCTACGGCGATGGCACCTCCAAGGGCCGCATCAACCAGTCCACCGTCAGCCTGTTGGAAAGCTACAGCCTGGACGGCCATACCGTCGGCCTGGGCATCCAGAAAAACAGCGGCGACAGCGACTTCCCGTACCTGGATTCCGGCCTGAACAGCGGTGCCAGCAACCAGGGCCCGGGCTCGGGCGCCGACACCCCGGCACTCACCAACATGCAACTGAACAAGTTCCAGCATGCCGGCGAGCGCACCTGGCTGGCGCAGTACAAATATGACTTCGGCAAACTCGGTCTTAACGGCCTGACCTTCGCCACGTCCTACGCACACGGCGATGACATCCGCACCACCCAAGGCACTACCAGTGAATGGGAACGTAACGTCACCGTGGCTTACCAGGTGCCCACCGGCACCCTCAAAGGCCTCGGCGTAACCTGGCGAAATGCCCACGCCAGCCCGGATATCACCGGTGCCACGGTGCAAGATGAAAACCGCTTCTATGTAAGCTACGTCGTTCCACTCTGGTAGGACTTTGCTGTAAAAGGGATAGGCAGACTTAAGCGATTCAGCTGCTTAAAAGGCCCGGGAATATGCTTATTCCCGGGCCTTATTTGCCCCAAGTCCAAGAGAGGATTCGATGACTTACATTGCTGCCGAAAACCGCTATGAATCTATTCCTTACCGCCGCGTAGGTCGCAGCGGACTGGTGCTGCCGGCACTGTCCCTGGGGCTGTGGCACAACTTTGGCGACAGCACCCCGATCGACACCCAGCGCGCCTTGCTGCGCACCGCGTTCGACCTGGGTATCAACCACTTCGACCTGGCCAACAACTACGGCCCTCCATACGGCAGCGCCGAGATCAACTTCGGTCGTTTGCTGCGGGAAGACTTCAAGCATTACCGCGATGAACTGATCATCTCCAGCAAGGCGGGCTGGGACATGTGGCCGGGCCCTTATGGCCAGGGCGGCGGTTCGCGCAAGTACGTGCTGGCGAGCCTCGACCAGAGCCTGCAACGCCTGGGCGTCGACTACGTGGACATCTTCTACTCCCACCGTTTTGATGCCGACACCCCGCTGGAAGAAACCGCCAGCGCACTGGCCACCGCCGTGCAACAGGGCAAGGCGTTGTACATCGGGATCTCGTCCTACTCCGGCGTGAAAACCCGGGAAATTGCGGCGCTGCTCCAGGAGTGGAAAGTCCCGCTGCTGATCCACCAGCCGGCCTACAACCTGCTCAACCGCTGGGTGGAAAAAGACCTGCTGGACGTCACCGAAGAACTCGGTGCCGGGGTGATCGCGTTCACGCCATTGGCCCAGGGCCTGCTGACCGACAAATACCTCAACGGCGTACCGGCGGATGCGCGGGTCAATCGTCCGGGGGGTGGTTCGTTGCAGGCCAAGCACTTGTCCGAGGCCAACATCGCCCACGCCCGCGCGCTGAATGAAATTGCCAAGCGCCGTGGCCAGAGCCTGGCGCAGATGGCGTTGGCGTGGACGTTGCGTGATCCACGGGTCACCAGCGCCCTGATCGGTGCGAGCCGGCCGGAGCAGATCATTGAAAACGTCGGTGCGTTGCAGAACCTGAGCTTCAGCGCGCAGGAGTTGGCGGAGATTGATCGGTTTGCCCAGGAAGGCGGGATTAACTTGTGGGAGAAGCCGTCTACGGCTGAATAAGCGGTAGAGCCCGATTCCTGCATCAACCTCTACCCAATGTGGGAGCGGGCTTGCTCGCGAAAGCGGAGTGTCAGTCACTGGATATGT
>NZ_JBSVWQ010000267.1:0-7160 GCF_054071215.1 Pseudomonas sp. SDO5522_S412
CCGAATACATCGACTGGTACAACGCTTTCGCGAGCAAGCCCGCTCCCACAGGGGTCTGTGTCAGGCTTTTAGTTGCTGATGGCGAGGATGCTCGCCTGGTACGACCCGACAAACACGTCAAAATCACCCACTTCGTTCTGCTCAAGCTCCGCCTGCTGCGCCAGCGAACTGCGCGCCAGCTCCTCAAAACGTGCCTGTTCCTCAGCCTTCAACGGCTCGCTGCGGAAGTACTCCGCATGCACCTGGCTCTGATGCAGCGAGAACTGCGCAAAGCTCTCTTTACGCTCGCTCATCGCCGCCAGCACCTGGGCCGACGGGGTCAGGGACGAATCCTTGACCTTCGCCAGCTGCGCGTCCAGCGCCTGGCTGTGTTCATTGATGCCCTGGCTCTGGTCCAGCATCGCCGCCAGCGGAGCAATCTGCTCCAGCAGCTCTGCCGCCCATTCCTTCATGTCCACCGATTCGCCACGGCGCTGCAATTGCAGGCCCGGACGGCGGCCTTCCTTGACCACGCTGAGGAAGTTGGAGGTGGCGTTGCCGCACTCATTGTCGGCGAACAGCGGGCTGTCATTCAGCGCGCAATACAGCAGGAACGCATCGAGGAAGCGCGACTCTTGCAAGTCGATGCCCATCGGCAGGAACGGGTTGATGTCCAGGCAACGCACTTCGATGTACTGGATGCCACGGGCCATCAGCGCCTGGATCGGCCGTTCGCCGGTGTAGGTCACGCGCTTGGGCCGGATGTTGGAGTAGTACTCGTTTTCGATCTGCAGGATGTTGGTGTTGAGCTGAACCCACTCACCGTCCTTATGGGTACCGACTTCGACGTACGGTGCGTAGGGTGTTGCCACAGCTTCGCGCAGGCTGTCGGTGTAGCTCGCCAGGTCGTTGTAGCACGGCGTCAGGCCGGCCTGGGCGTTGCTCTGGTAACCCAGGTCGCTCATGCGCAGGCTGGTGGCGTACGGCAGGTACAGGGTGTCGGCGTCCAGCACTTCGAGCTGGTGCGAACGACCGCGCAGGAAACCCGCGTCCAGGGCCGGCGAGGCGCCGAACAGGTACATCAGCAGCCAGCTGTAGCGGCGGAAGTTGCGGATCAGCGCGATATAGGCCGTGGACTGGTAATCCCGGTCGGTGCCCACGAAGCCTTCGGCTTCCTTGAGCAACGGCCAGAGGTCTTCCGGCAGGGAAAAGTTGTAGTGGATCCCGGCGATGCACTGCATGGTCTTGCCGTACCGCAGGGCCAGGCCCTTGCGATACACGTACTTGAGCTGTCCGATATTGGAGGTGCCGTAGTAGGCAATCGGAATATCTTCCTCGGCCGGCAACGGGCACGGCATCGATGGACTCCACAGGTACTCGCTGCCGAGCTTGCTGTAGGCAAAACGGTGGATCTTGTCGAGGCTGCTCAGGGTATCGGCCGGGTTGGGCAACGCCGGCGTGATGAACTCAAGCAGCGACTCGGAATAGTCGGTGGTGATCTGTTCGTGGGTCAGTGCAGCGCCCAGGGCCTCGGGATGCGGCGTTTGTGCCAGTCGGCCTTCACCGGTGACGCGCAGGCATTCGCGCTCGATGCCGTGCAGGCATTGCTCGAGCAAAGAGAGGTGTTCGTGCTTGCCGAGCAGGGCCAGGCGGCGGTTGAGAAGTTCGCTCAAGTTGGATTCCTTCACGCGTCAGTCGCCCCAATATGGGGGTGGTCAGGACGGTCTACAAGGGTGAAGTGGAAACTGGCGTTATCGCCTGGTTTTTGAGCCGGATTGACCCACTCTGAAAGAGCCGCCCTCGTCCCTGAATCTGGCTATCGCGCACGAGGAAAAGTTCGGCGCAACTTTCGAAGCGCCGAAATTAACTCAAATCGATGACAGGGAGCTATAGGACAGCGAAGGTGCCTTGTGCTTTTGCGACCAGTTTTTCGTCCTGGTACACGTCCGCCTCGACCACCAGCGTGCGCCGACCCGGGTGAATCACTCGGGCGGTGCACAGCACATCGCCGTCGGAAACGGCGCGGATGTAGTTGATCTTGCATTCGATGGTCGCGCTCTGCTGGTCGAAACCATGGGAGCTGGAACACGCCAGCCCCATGGCAATGTCCACCAGGCTGAAGATCGCCCCGCCATGGAGCTTGCCAGCGCGGTTGCGCAACTGCGGTTCCAGGGTCAAGGCCACCTCGGCAACACCGGTTTCCAGGCGCTGCAGGCGGCAGCCAATGAGTTCGCTGAACGCGCTGTGGGTCAAGCCGGCTGGCAGTTCCATTAACGTTTCTTCAGTTGTTTGGCGTTGGCGAACAGCGAAGCCATGGCGTTGTTGGCCGGGGCTGGCGCGGTGGTTTCCTTGCGGGGTGCAGTGCCTTGGGACTGGCGAGGCGCCGAGCCCGGGCGTGCACCGCGGGCACCGTCGATTTTCTCGCCCGGGGTGTCGCTCATGCGCATCGACAGGCCGACGCGTTTGCGCGGGATGTCGACTTCCATGACCTTGACCTTGACCACATCACCGGCTTTCACCGCTTCACGCGGGTCCTTGATGAACTTCTCCGAAAGCGCAGAGATGTGCACCAAACCGTCCTGATGCACGCCGATATCCACAAACGCGCCGAAGTTGGTCACGTTGGTCACCACGCCTTCGAGGATCATCCCCAGTTGCAGGTCCTTGAGGTCTTCGACGCCTTCCTGGAACTCGGCGGTCTTGAACTCGGGACGCGGGTCGCGGCCAGGTTTTTCCAGCTCTTGCAGGATGTCGGTGATGGTCGGCACGCCGAAGGTTTCGTCGGTGTACTTCTTCGGGTCGAGGCGCTTGAGGAACGCGGCGTCGCCGATCAGCGAGCGGATGTCGCGGTCGGTTTCAGCGGCGATGCGTTGTACCAGCGGGTAGGCTTCCGGGTGGACAGCCGAGGAATCCAGCGGGTTGTCACCGTTCATGACGCGCAGGAAGCCGGCGGCTTGCTCGAAGGTTTTTTCGCCAAGGCGTGCGACTTTTTTCAGCGCTGCACGGGTCTTGAACGCACCGTTTTCGTCGCGGTGGGTCACGATGTTCTGCGCCAGGGTGGCGTTGAGGCCGGAGATTCGGGCCAGCAGCGCAACCGAGGCGGTGTTCACGTCCACGCCGACCTTGTTCACGCAGTCTTCCACTACCGCATCCAGGCCGCGAGCCAGTTTCAGTTGCGATACGTCGTGCTGGTACTGGCCGACGCCGATGGATTTCGGATCGATCTTCACCAGCTCGGCCAGTGGGTCCTGCAGGCGGCGAGCGATGGACACTGCGCCACGGATCGACACGTCGAGGTCCGGGAATTCCTTGGAAGCCAGTTCAGACGCGGAGTACACCGAAGCGCCGGCCTCGGAGACCATCACCTTGGTCATCTGCATGCCTGGGTATTTTTTGATCAGCTCGGCGGCCAGCTTGTCGGTTTCACGGCTGGCGGTGCCGTTGCCGATGGCAATCAGGTCCACCGAGTGCTTGGCGCACAGGGCGGCCAGGATGGCGATGGTCTGGTCCCACTTGTTGT
The DNA here is from genome assembly GCF_054071215.1 of Pseudomonas sp. SDO5522_S412. Taxonomy (NCBI): domain Bacteria; kingdom Pseudomonadati; phylum Pseudomonadota; class Gammaproteobacteria; order Pseudomonadales; family Pseudomonadaceae; genus Pseudomonas; species Pseudomonas sp. SDO5522_S412. The sequence continues at coordinate 3,500 of NZ_JBSVWQ010000267.1, forward strand.
GCGGCACGTGGGGGTAAACCGTGGCGTGATCCAGCAGCTTGCCGGTGGCGTCGACCACGGCAACCTTGCAGCCGGTGCGCAGGCCCGGGTCGAGGCCCAGGGTTGCGCGTGGGCCGGCGGGTGCGGCCAGCAGCAGGTCGTGCAGGTTGTGGGCGAATACGCTGATGGCTTCGGTTTCGGCGCCGTCGCGCAACTCGCCCAGCAGGTCGGTTTCGAGGTGGGTGTAGAGCTTGACCTTCCAGGTCCAGCGCACGACTTCACTGAGCCACTTGTCCGCAGGACGATTCTGATTCTGGATGCCGAACTGTTGACCGATCATGCCTTCGCACGGGTGCATGGTGCCTGGCAGCTCGTCGCCGACTTTCAGCGCGGAGCTCAGGATGCCTTCGTTGCGGCCGCGGAAAATCGCCAGTGCACGGTGGGACGGCATGCTTTTCAGCGGCTCGTCGTGTTCGAAATAATCGCGGAACTTGGCGCCTTCCTCTTCCTTGCCGGCGATCACGCGGGCACTGAGGGTGGCTTCCTGCTTCAGGTAGTTGCGCAGTTTTTCCAGCAGGTTGGCGTCTTCGGCGAAGCGCTCCATGAGGATGTACTTGGCGCCTTCGAGGGCGGCCTTGACGTCGGCCACGCCTTTTTCGGCATCGACAAAGCGTGCAGCTTCGGTTTCCGGGGCCAGGGACGGGTCGTTGAACAGACCGTCGGCCAGCTCGCCGAGGCCGGCTTCCAGGGCGATCTGGCCCTTGGTGCGGCGCTTCTGCTTGTACGGCAGGTACAAGTCTTCGAGGCGGGTCTTGGTGTCGGCGAGCTTGATGTCGCGTTCCAGCTGCGGGGTCAGCTTGCCTTGCTCTTCGATGCTGGCGAGGATGCTGATACGCCGTTCGTCGAGTTCTCGCAGGTAGCGCAGGCGCTCTTCCAGATGCCGCAACTGGATATCATCGAGGCTGCCGGTGACTTCTTTACGGTAACGGGCGATGAAGGGCACTGTGGAGCCTTCATCCAGTAGAGCGACGGCCGCTTCGACCTGTTGTGGGCGTACGCCGAGTTCCTCGGCGATGCGGCTGTTGATGCTGTCCATAAAACCACCTGAAATTCTGAAAGCAGGCTCGCAGGCCCGGAAAACAAGGCTCGCGAGGCTGGTTGAGCGGCCCGTCTGGCGCCGCTGCCTGGGTCAAGAGGCAGCCTATTGACCCTCGAAATCGAAAAAATCACTACAAGCGGGTGAAAAAAATCCCCTGGCAGTAAACGGTAACGAACTGACGTTGCCCTGCACAAAGGCGCCGCATTATAACCAGCGTTCTGCCCTTGGGGGGATTGCCGCCAAGGTTGTAGGGCGCGGGTTCGCTGGCGGTAGAGGAAAAATCTGCTAACAATGCACACGGTGCGTATAACGGCAGCTACGCCATAATGCGCGCCGAGATAAGAGGAGCATCTAATGAGCAGCACTGCACAAACTGCTGAAGGCGAAAAAATTCTCATCGTTGATGACGATCCGGGGCTGAGCAGCCTGCTGGAGCGTTTCTTCAACTCCAAGGGCTACCGTGCCCGCGCGGTGCCAAACACCGAACAGATGGACCGCCTGTTGGGACGTGAAGTCTTCAACCTGGTGGTGCTGGACCTGATGCTGCCCGGCGAAGACGGCCTGACCGCCTGCAAACGCCTGCGCGGCGCCAACAATCAGATCCCGATCATCATGCTGACCGCCAAGGGCGATGAGCTGAGCCGCATCAAGGGCCTGGAACTGGGCGCCGACGATTACCTGGCCAAGCCGTTCAACCCGGACGAGCTGATGGCACGTGTCAAGGCCGTACTGCGTCGCCAGGCCGCCCCGGTACCGGGTGCCCCAGGCAGCGAAGACGAAAGCGTGACCTTCGGTGACTACGAGCTGTCGCTGGCCACCCGTGAGCTCAAGCGTGGCGATGAAGTGCACATGCTGACCACCGGCGAATTCGCCGTGCTCAAGGCACTGGTGATGAACGCTCGCCAGCCGCTGACCCGCGACAAGCTGATGAACCTGGCCCGTGGCCGCGAGTGGGACGCCCTCGAGCGCTCCATCGACGTACAGATCTCCCGTCTGCGCCGGATGATCGAGCCCGATCCATCCAAGCCGCGTTATATCCAGACGGTGTGGGGTGTGGGTTACGTGTTTGTGCCGGATGGCACTGCAACCAAGTGACCGATGATTTGCAGAGGCGGGCGTGCCGGTGATGACTCGATAAGAGTCAGCCGGTTGCCCGGCGTTTGCAATTCTGCGAGCTTGGCTCGCTCCTGCAAGGTGTCCAGCTGTCTTTTATGAAAACCCCGTTGTGGTTCCCGCAGAGTTTCTTCTCACGCACCCTTTGGCTGGTGCTCATCGTCGTACTGTTTTCCAAGGCCCTGACACTGGTTTATCTGTTGATGAACGAAGACGTGCTGGTGGACCGGCAGTACAGCCACGGTGTCGCGCTGACCTTGCGCGCCTACTGGGCCGCAGACCCCGAGAACCGCGAGAAGATCGCCAAGGCCGCTACCCTGGTCCGGGTCGCGGGCGCGGGCGTGCCCGAGGGCGAGCAACATTGGCCCTACAGCGAAATCTACCAGCGCCAGATGCAGGCCGAACTGGGTGAAGACACCGAGGTGCGGCTGCGCATGCATGTGTCGCCGGCGCTGTGGGTGCGAGCGCCGAGCCTGGGGGAGGACTGGCTGAAAGTGCCGCTGTATCCGCATCCGTTGCGGGGGCAGAAGATCTGGAACGTGCTGGGCTGGTTCCTGGCGATTGGCTTGCTTTCCACCGCGTCTGCCTGGATTTTCGTGCGCCAGCTCAACCAGCCGCTCAAGCGCCTGGTGTTTGCCGCACGCCAGCTGGGCCAGGGCCGCAGTGTGCGCCTGCCCATCAGCGATACGCCGAGTGAAATGACCGAGGTGTACAGCGCGTTCAACCAGATGGCCGAGGATGTCGAACAGGCGGGGCGCGAGCGCGAGCTGATGCTGGCGGGGGTGTCCCATGACCTGCGCACGCCGCTGACGCGTCTGCGGCTTTCCCTGGAACTGATGGGTAACCACACCGACCTTACCGACGACATGGTTCGAGACATCGAGGACATGGACGCGATTCTCGACCAGTTCCTGGCGTTTATCCGCGATGGCCGGGACGAGGTGGTGGAAGAGGTCGACCTGACGGACCTGGTTCGCGAGGTGGTTGCGCCTTACAACCAGAATGGCGAGCAGGTGCGCATGCGCCTGGAGCCGATCCAGCCGTTCGCGTTGCGTCGGGTTTCGATGAAGCGCCTGCTGAATAACCTGATTGGTAACGCGCTGCATCACGCCGGTTCCGATGTGGAAGTAGCAGCCTACGTTTCCGGGGATACCAGCGCGCCTTACGTGGTTCTGAGTGTCATGGACCGTGGGGCCGGCATCGATCCGGCGGAACTGGAAGGTATCTTCAACCCGTTCACCCGAGGCGACCGTGCCCGGGGTGGCAAAGGCACGGGCCTGGGGCTGGCGATCGTGCGGCGGATTGCTTCGATGCATGGCGGCAATGTCGAATTGCGCAACCGGCCGGATGGCGGCCTGGAAGCGCGAGTGCGCTTGCCGTTGGGGCTGATGTTGCCCAGGGACGCGGTCTAAATGTGGGAGCGGGCTTGCTCGCGAAGGCGGTGGGTCAGTCCATAGAAATGTCGACTGA
>NZ_JBSVWQ010000268.1:0-7112 GCF_054071215.1 Pseudomonas sp. SDO5522_S412
CCACTAACTGATACACCGCCTTCGCGAGCAAGCCCGCTCCCACATGGGTTATAGGTCGCCTGTCCGATCGCACAAAAAAGCCCCACCCGGCCTACGCCGAATGGGGCTTCGTCCCACAAACCCGCCTTACGCGACGTTCATGGTCTTGTGCGTCTCGATCAAATGCGCCACCACACTCGGATCCGCCAGGGTGGAGATATCGCCCAACCCGTCGTATTCAGCGGTGGCAATCTTGCGCAGGATCCGGCGCATGATTTTCCCCGAACGGGTCTTCGGCAAGCCCGGTGCCCACTGGATCACATCCGGTGAAGCAATCGGCCCGATCTCTTTACGCACCCAGTTTTTCAACTCCAGGCGCAACGCTTCATTCGGCTCTTCGCCGTTTTTCAGCGTGACATACACATAGATGCCCTGGCCCTTGATGTCATGAGGCACACCCACCACCGCCGCTTCCGCGACTTTCGGGTGCGCAACCATGGCGCTCTCAATTTCGGCGGTGCCCATGCGGTGGCCGGAGACGTTCAGCACGTCATCCACCCGCCCGGTGATCCAGTAGTAGCCATCCTCGTCACGGCGCGCACCATCACCGGTGAAGTACATGCCACGGAAGGTCTTGAAGTAGGTGTCCACAAACCGGTCATGGTCGCCATACAGCGTACGTGCCTGGCCCGGCCACGAATCCAGGATCACCAGGTTACCCTCGGCCACGCCTTCAATCAGGTTGCCGAGGTTATCCACCAGCGCCGGCACCACGCCAAAGAACGGACGTGCCGCCGAACCCGGCTTGAGCGCATGGGCGCCCGGCAGCGGGCTCATCATGTTGCCGCCGGTCTCGGTCTGCCACCAGGTATCCACGATCGGGCAACGGGATTGGCCGACGTTCTTGTAGTACCAGTCCCACGCTTCCGGGTTAATTGGCTCACCCACCGAACCCAGCAGGCGCAAGCTGCTGCCATCGGCGCCTTCGCAGGCGGCGGTGCCGGAAGCCATCATGGCGCGGATCGCGGTCGGTGCGGTGTAGAGGATGTTCACTTTGTGCTTGTCGACGATCTTCGCCACCCGGGTGATGTCCGGATAGTTCGGCACGCCTTCGAACATCAGCGTAGTCGCGCCGTTGGCCAGTGGGCCATAGACGATATAGGTGTGGCCGGTGACCCAGCCGACGTCGGCGGTGCACCAGTAGATTTCGCCCGGGCGGTAGTCAAACACGCGCTCGTGGGTCAGGGCTGCGTACAACAGGTAGCCGCCGGTGGTGTGCTGCACGCCCTTCGGCTTGCCGGTGGAGCCGGAGGTGTAAAGGATGAACAGCGCTTCTTCGGCGCCCATCTCTTTCGGCGCACAGACGGTGCCCGCCACTTTCATCAGGTCTTCGTACCAGATGTCGCGATGCTGGTTCCACTTGATGTTGCCACCGGTGCGCTTGCACACGATGACTTTCTGGATGCTGCTGGTTTCCGGGTTGGTCAGGGCGTCGTCGACGTTGGCCTTCAGGGAAATCTTCTTGCCGGCACGAATGCCTTCGTCGGCGGTGATCACCACCTTGGATTTGCAGTCGATGATCCGACCGGCCAGGGCCTCTGGCGAGAACCCGCCAAACACCACCGAGTGAATCGCACCGATCCGGGCACAGGCCAGCATGGCGACCGCGGCTTCGGGAATCATCGGCATATAGATAGTCACCACGTCGCCGCGGTGCACATCCTGGCCGCGCAGGGCGTTGGCGAACTTGCAGACTTCTTCATGCAGCTCGCGGTAGGTGATGGTGCGGCTTTCGGCAGGGTCGTCGCCCTCCCAGATGATTGCTGGCTGGTCGCCACGCTCGGCGAGGTGGCGGTCCAGGCAGTTGTAGGAAACGTTGAGGGTGCCGTCGGCAAACCATTTGATGTCGACATGGTGATCGTCGAAGGAGGTCTGCTTCACCGTGGTGAAAGGCTTGATCCAGTCAAGGCGCTTGGCTTGCTCGCGCCAGAAACCGTCGGGGTTGACCACCGACTGCTGGTACATGGCCTTGTAGGTCGCCTCATCGGTCAGCGTATTGGCTGCTACTTCGGGGCGAACGGGGTACAGAGAAGCCGCACTCATCTTTCTTACCTCGGTGACATAGTTGTTGTTGTATGGCCCTGTTGTAGCCGGGCCGGACCTATAGAACCATTCGACGATGGTAGTAACAAGCCCCTACAAATTGCCCACCTATCCCCTGGCAGCGCTCTGGCCCGCGGCCCGTGGCGCTTTGCAGGTTTCTGAAAAAACCTTCATTTCGCGATTGTTACAAAAACCACCAATAGTGTTTATCAAAAGCACGGGTATATGAATATAACTCGGACGCCTAAAATCAACCTCGCCATCAAGGCACTGTGATTAACAACGTAACAGCCCCCACGAAGGCAACGTTAATCCGAACTTCCCAATCAAGTTACACACGTGGCCTCACAAGGGCCCCGTGACCCCTTTCGACCGCCAAAAGGTAAATAGTCAAATGAAAGCGTTATTAGTTATGGCCCTTAGCAGCTTGTGCGCCACCGCCGCCCTGGCCGACGAAGCCCCGACTGACGTAGCCAGCCAGAGCACCCCGATTGTTGAGGATTACACTTACAGCACCCATCTGGACGTCGCCAAAGTAGTGTCCATGAGTGAAGTCCCGGATGTATGCAAAGTTGTACCGGTAAAAATGGAATATGAAGACTCACAAGGTCAGCGTCATATTCTTCAATATCAGGTCATGGGTAACGGTTGCTCTAACGGATAATAACTTCGTTAGTTTGAACTGAACCTGATCTTACTCGCCGCAAGAAATCGTTCTTGCGGCAAAGAGCCGGCTTATCCCCTACCGCTTGAATCGAATGCTACGATTGTGGCGCCGCCACCTCACCTGCAAGGCAGGATGCATTCATGCGAGCCAGTTTCGAAAAAATCCCCACCGAGGCGAACACCTCCTGGACCCTGCTGAACAGGCGTCTACCGGAGGCGATTCCGTTTGAATGGCATCACCATCCCGAATACGAACTGACCCTCACCCTCAACAGCCGCGGGCACCGCTATATCAGCAACGATGTGGCGCTGTACGATGACGGCGACCTGGTGCTGGTGGGCCCGAACGTGCCCCATAGCTGGTCTTCCGCCGAGCTGATCGACCCCGCCAAACCGCACATTGCCCTGGTCATCTGGTTTTCCGAGGCCTGGGCGGACTCGCTGGTGCAACTGTTTCCGGAGATGGGGTCGACGCGTGCGCTATTGGCTGCAGCGCGACAGGCGTTGAGTTTCAGTGATGCTACGTCCCGGGCGCTGCGCCCGGTGATCGAAGCAATGGTCGAGCAAGACGCTTCCCAGCGACTGATCTCGTTGCTCAGCGTGCTCAACACATTGTCCCGGGATATCGCCGCGCAGCGCATCGCGACGGAAAACGCCGCCCCTCACATCGTTGAAGACGCGCGCATCCGCCGCGTTCTGGACTACCTGCACGGCCACTATGCGCAACCTGTCGGCATTCCCGAGCTGGCGCAAATGGCCTGCGTCAGCGTTTCAGCCTTCCATCGCATGTTCCGCAAACATACACGCTGCACGGCGCTGGACTACATCGTCCGGCTACGCATCGGACATGCCTGCGCTTTATTGATGCAGGGCAACCTGGCGGTCAGCGCGATTTCCGAACAGGTCGGCTATGCCTCCCAGGCGTTGTTCAATCGGCAGTTCAAGGCGCACAAGGGCATGACGCCGTCACAGTTTCGGCTTCAACACGGGCATCACTTTCAATAAGCCGATTCTTCTATACGCCTTACAACAAACGCCACAATCGTACTGCTCAACGCGCCAAATCAGGCTGCCGCCCAGGCGGGCCGGGGTGATTCCATACCTGTATGCACACAACAACAAGACAGGTCACCCCATGAGCAACTACCACGCCTTCGAATGCGCCGAGCTGCCGGACGACTACAAGCGCAGCATCGTCGCGATGAAAAAGGCCCTGCGCGCGCAGATCGGCGATGTGCCTACGCTGTTCGCCGAGGTCAGCGAGTTCATCAGTACTGAAATCGCCTCGATCAAGGCACAGCAGTCCGCCTGGCCCGAGCTTGACTTTGAAACCATCGCCAACGGCCAGGTCACCGAAGCACAACGGGCAATCATCAAGCGCAGGGGCTGCCTGGTGATCCGCAACCACTTCCCCAGGGAACAGGTGCTGGGGTGGGACAAGAGCCTGCTGGACTACCTCGACCACAACCATTTCGACGAGGTGTATCGCGGCCCGGCCGACAATTTCTTCGGTAACCTCGAAGCCTCGCGCCCGGAGATATTCCCGATCTATTGGTCCGACGCCCAGATGCAACTGCGCCAACACGAGCGCATGGGCGCCGCGCAGTCGTTCCTGAATCGCCTGTGGACCTACGATTCCCAAGGCCGGCAATGGTTCGACCCAGACATCAATGCGCTATACCCCGACCGCGTCCGCCGCCGCCCACCGGGCACCAGCTCCAAAGGGCTTGGCCCGCACACCGACTCGGGCGCCCTGGAACGCTGGCTGCACCCCGCCTACCTCAAGGTGTTCGACAAGATCTACCGCAACGACTTCAAGTCCTACGACCCCTGGGACGCCGCCCATCGCACCGAAGTCGATGAATACGCCTACAAGGACACGGTGAAATGCTCGGCCTTCCGCACCTTCCAGGGCTGGACCGCACTGTGCGACATGCAGGCCGACCAGGGCGTGCTGCATACCTTGCCGATCCCCAAGGCCATGGCCTACATGCTGCTGCGCCCGCTGCTGGACGATGTCCCCGAAGATGAGCTGTGCGGCGTTGCGCCGGGCAAGGTGCTGCCAGTTTCAGAGAAATGGCACCCGCTGCTGGTCCAGGGCATGACCCCGATTCCGGACGTGCAGGCCGGCGATTCGGTGTGGTGGCACTGCGACGTGATCCACAGCGTCGCCCCCGTCGAAAATCAACAGGGCTGGGGCAACGTGATGTACGTGCCCGCCGCGCCCATGTGCCCGAAAAACCTGCGGTACGCCAAGGATGTGCTCAGGGCGTTCGAGCAAGGGGCCTCACCGGATGATTTCGCCCGGGAGGACTACGAGAAAGAGTGGAAAGACCGCTTCATGACGCCGCAACTGAACACCCTCGGCCGCAAAGGGCTGGGGCTGGAATAAGCACCGCTCCCCAAAACAACAAAAAGGGTTATCCCACATGAAAATCCCCCATCGCCTTGCCGTTGCCATCTCCCTCGCCAGCCTTTGCACGTTCGCCGCTCACGCAGCCGACAGCAAAGGCACTGTTGAAGTCGTCCACTACTGGACCTCGGGCGGGGAAGCCAAGTCTGTACAGGTGCTGCAACAACTGATCGAGAAAGACGGCTTCATCTGGCAAAACAGTGCCGTGGCCGGCGGCGGTGGCGCTGCTGCCATGACCGTCCTCAAGAGCCGCGCCGTCTCCGGCAACCCGCCCTCTGCCGCGCAGATCAAAGCTCCGGACATTCAGGAGTGGGGCAAACTGGGCCTGCTGACCAGCGTCGACAACGTCGCCAAGGCCAATCACTGGGACAGCCTGCTGCCCGAAAGCATTGCGCAACTGATGAAGTTCGACGACCACTACGTCGCCGTACCGCTCAACATCCACCGCATCAACTGGTTATGGATCAACCCCGAGGTGCTCAAGAAAGCCGGCGTGTCCAAAGCCCCGGCCACCCTGGAAGAACTCTACGCCGCCGGCGACAAACTCAAGGCCGCCGGCTTCATCGCCATCGCCCACGGCGGCCAACCCTGGCAGGACACCACCGTATTTGAAGGCCTGGTGCTCAGCATCCTGGGCGCCGATGGCTTCCAGAAAGCCTTTATCGACAACGACGAAGCCACCTTCACCGGCCCCAAAATGACCGAAGTCTTCGTCGCGCTGCGCAAGCTGAAGACCTACATGGACCCCAACGGCGCAGGCCAGGACTGGAACATGGAAACCGCCAAAGTCATCAATGGCCAGGCCGGCATGCAAATCATGGGGGACTGGGCCAAGAGTGAGTGGACCGCGGCGGGTAAAAAAGCCGGGGCCGATTATGAATGCGTGCCCTTCCCCGGCTCACAAGGCATTTATAGCTACACCATCGACTCACTGGCCATGTTCAAACCGTCCAGTAAAAATGATACGCCGGGCAACAACGCGGCTCGCGACGACCTGGCCAAGATCGCCCTGGAGCCGCAATTCCAGAGCGTGTTCAACCAGAACAAAGGCTCCATCCCGGTGATCAAGGGCCTGGACATGAGCCAGTTCGACAGCTGTGCCCAGGCTTCCGCCAAGGACTTCGCCGAAGCCGAGAACGCCGGCACGCTGGAGCCGAGCATGGCCTTCAACATGTCCACGTCCCAGGCGGTGCAAGGGGCGGTGTTTGATGTGGTCAGCAACTTCATGAGCAATAAAGACGCGGACCCCGCCAAGGCTGGCAAGCAGATGTTTGCCAGCATCAAAGCCGCAGCCCAGTAACCCCCCGCGACCCGTTCTTGCGCCAAACGGCGCAAGAACTTCCAGACCGAATCTGCCCCAGTTCGGCGCGCTGAAACAAACGCCTACCGCCCGTCAAAAAAATCCAAGCCAGGCAAAGCCTTGTAAACCCGGACCTTGGCTGCAAACACCACCATTTTGGCCGCTCACCGAGACCATCCGCCGCAACACAAAGTCGAATTTTTCCCTATAATGCGCGGGTAAATCGGGCCTGCAATATCCCTTTACATGGGGACGAAGAGCCAGACCTGAGGCCCCCGCTGGAGCCAGTAAGCATTGCTCCGCCCCTCAAGCCTCAAGCAGAACACCCGTAACCCTGATTCCGTTTAATGCGTGCGCTAGCTGCAACAAACGATTCCTTAAGATCCACCGCGGCCTTTGGGCCGTGTGAACACCCAACCATCCGGTTTCACACGGGCACCTTAGAGCCCTCACGCAGGAGACGACACGTCATGCTGAGCTGGGACGAGTTCGACAAAGAAGAAGACGGCGAAGTAGTTGCCAAAGGCGCCAACGCCGGCCACGCCACCGAAGCCAACATGGACCGCCTCGACGGCGCCGGCGCCGCCGCCGCCCTTGAAGCCCGCAACGTGACCGCCAGCGACTCCGCCGCGATCATCCGCGCCAAGGCCG
>NZ_JBSVWQ010000269.1:0-7099 GCF_054071215.1 Pseudomonas sp. SDO5522_S412
CCGCTGTAAGAGCGGAACCATAAGCGGCCGTTACCGCAGCAACGGATATGTACACAATCAAAACCCTACGTAGCCGACCGAATCGCCTTGATCAGCGACTGCAACGAATACCCCAACCGCGGCGCCAACGCCTCAGCCCGCGCAGACAACGCCGCCACATCGAGCACCTGATCCAGATCCGCCGGCACCAGCAAAATCACATTCCCCTCCTTCACCGGCAACTCCCAATAATGCCGGTGATACAACCCACGCAACAACGCCGCTCCCAACGGCTTCCCATCATCCGTAGCCCACTGATTAATCACCAACCACCCCCCCGGGTTCAGCTTCTTCTGGCAGTTCTCCAAAAACGTCCAAGCCAGATGCCCAACGCCCGGGCCAACATCCGTATACAGGTCGACAAAAATCAGGTCCGCCGACTCAGCCGAAGGCAGCAATTCCAACGCATCCCCAACGCGGATATACAGCCGAGGATCATCATCCAGCCCCAAGTACTCAATGGCCAGACGCGGCACATCAGGCCGCAGTTCGATGGCCTCAACATCTTCCAAAGGCAAAAACTTCAGACAGGCCTGGGTCAACGTCCCAGCGCCCAAGCCCAGGAACAACGCACTCTCCGGCTGCTCATGGCACAACGCCCCAATCAGCATCGCGCGGGTGTAGTCATACTCCAACCAGCTCGGGTCAGCAGTAAACACACAACTCTGCTCGATGGCATCGCCAAACTCGAGAAAGCGGTAATCGGCCACTTCCAGCACGCGGATCATGCCGAAGTCATCATGGACCTCGGCCAGCAGGCGCTCGACGCGCTCCTCAGACATTGCAACTCCTAACGGCGTGCCAACGGGAAAGCCGGGATTGTGGGCGAACCGGCGGCAGCAGGTCACGTACTAATTGCTGATAACATGACGGCCCGACCGCAAATCACTCGAGTTCATGATGAGCCAACCCTGGAGCCCCGACAGCTGGCGCGCCCTGCCGATCCAGCAACAACCCCAGTACCCTGACGCCGCGCATTTGTCGCAGGTCGAGCAAAACCTGGCGAGCTATCCGCCGCTGGTGTTTGCCGGTGAAGCCCGTGAGTTGCGCCGTCAGTTTGCCGAGGTGACCCAGGGTCGCGCCTTCCTGTTGCAAGGCGGCGATTGCGCCGAGAGTTTTGCCGAGTTCTCGGCGGCAAAAATCCGCGACACCTTCAAGGTGCTGCTGCAGATGGCGATTGTGATGACCTTCGCTGCCGGCTGCCCGGTGGTCAAGGTCGGGCGTATGGCGGGCCAGTTCGCCAAGCCGCGCTCTTCCAACGATGAAACCATCGACGGCATCACCCTGCCCGCCTACCGCGGCGATATCGTCAACGGTATCGGCTTCGACGAAAAAAGCCGCGTGCCCGATCCGGACCGCCTGCTGCAGTCCTACCACCAGTCCACCGCCACCCTGAACCTGCTGCGGGCGTTTGCCCAGGGCGGTTTTGCCGACCTGCACCAGGTGCACAAGTGGAACCTGGACTTCATCGCCAACTCCGCCCTGGCCGAGAAGTACAGCCAACTGGCCGACCGCATCGACGAAACCCTGGCCTTCATGCGTGCCTGTGGCATGGACAGCTCGCCGCAACTGCGCGAGACCAGTTTCTTCACCGCCCACGAAGCGCTGCTGCTCAACTACGAACAAGCCTTCGTGCGCCGCGACAGCCTGACCAACGACTATTACGACTGCTCGGCACACATGCTCTGGATCGGTGATCGCACCCGCCAACTTGACGGTGCCCACGTCGAATTCCTGCGCGGGGTGAACAACCCGATCGGGGTCAAGGTCGGCCCGAGCATGAACCCCGACGACCTGATCCGCCTGATCGACATCCTCAACCCGGACAACGACCCGGGCCGCCTGAACCTGATTGCGCGCATGGGTGCCAGCAAGGTCGGCGACCATCTGCCCAACCTGATCCGCGCGGTACAGCGCGAGGGCAAGCAGGTGCTGTGGAGTTCCGACCCGATGCACGGCAACACCATCAAGGCCAGCAGCGGCTACAAGACACGGGACTTCGCGCAGATTCTCAGTGAGGTGAAGGAGTTCTTCCAGGTGCATGAAGCCGAAGGCACTTACGCCGGCGGGATTCATATCGAGATGACCGGGCAGAACGTCACCGAGTGCATCGGTGGCGCGCGGCCGATTACTGAAGACGGGCTGTCGGACCGCTACCACACCCACTGCGACCCACGGATGAATGCCGATCAGTCGCTGGAATTGGCATTCCTGATTGCCGAGACGCTAAAACAGGTCAAGCGTTAAAAGCTCTACCCGCAACCGTGCCGCACTGGCCCGCTGGCAATTGAGCTGTATCTGCTCAAGCCCGAGCCAGTCGGCCATCTGCCGCAGATTCAGGGCCAGCGCGCGCATGCCCTCCTCGTCCAGCCCCGGCTCTTCCTCGTGAACGGCGTGCACCGCCAGGCGTCCGGCCGCCCGCTCCGCCCGCAGATCCACGCGCGCGGCAATCCGCTCGTTGTGCAGGAACGGCAGCACGTAGTAGCCATATACCCGCTTGTCCTGGGGCGTGTAGATCTCCAGGCGATAGCGGAAATCGAACAACCGCTCGGTACGGCTGCGCTCCCAGATCAGCGAATCAAAAGGCGATAACAGTGCGCTGGCAGGCACCTTGCGCGGGACTTTTGGCTCGGGCAGGCAATAGGCTGGCTGCTTCCAGCCCTGCACGTCGCAGGTGATCAATTGCCCATCCTCGACCAGCTCCGCCAGGCGCCCACGGCTGTCGGCCGGGTCCAGACGGAAGTAGTCGCGCAGGTCTTTTTCAGTGCCCACCCCCAGCGCCGTGGCGCTGTGCAGCAGCAAACCGCGTTGCGCCTCTGCCTCGTCCAAGGGGGCTTGCTGGAGAATGTCGGCCGGGATCACACGCTCCGGCAGGTCGTACAAACGCTCAAAACCCCGCCGCCCGGCGACGGTCACCTGGCCGGCGGCGAACAACCATTCCAGCGCATGCTTTTCATCGCTCCAGTCCCACCACGGGCCGGCGCGCTCCTCGCGGGTCGACAAACTGCCCGCACCCAGGGCGCCTTGTTGTTCGACGATGCCCAGCACCCGGGCGATGGTGGCCTGCTGCTCGCGACCAAAACGCGCCATTTGCTGATAGATCCCCTGCCCCCGGGCCGCCCGTTCCATGCGCCAGCGCATCAATGGGTACAACGCCATTGGCAACAACGACGCCTCATGGCCCCAATATTCGAACAGCGAGCGGCGCCGCCCCGAACTCCAGGCGGCCTGTTCTAGAATCAACGGAGAGTAATGCCCCAGACGGGAAAACAGCGGCAGGTAGTGCGAACGCACCACCGCATTTACCGAATCAATCTGCAACACGCCCAAACGCTCAACCAGGCGATTGACCTGCGCCGCCTTGATCAACGCCGGCGGCTGGCGCCCGGAAAAACCCTGGGCGGCCAGCGCCAGGCGTCGCGCCTGCTTGAGGGAAAAGGACAGTTCTGCGGGCATGGGCATCTCCTTGTGTGCTCGCGAACCACCCTACTGCATCCCGAGTCATTTTCGCAGCGGGTCTTCCCAAAAATGCCGGCGGCTTTCCTGCTCGACATCGCCACGGTTGAGCCCGATGTCCTTGAGCGCCTCATCGCTCATGCTCATCAACAGCTGACGCTCACGGTGCACGGCCATCCACCGGGAACCCAGTTGAAGCAGCCCGGAAAACGGCCGCTTCGCCATCAGTACAAAGCCTCTTTGACCTTTCATCATCTCGCCCTCCAGTGGGGATGACTGAAGTCTGTGCCTGGCGCTATGATCAATCCAACGAATGTTTCTTATGCAATACATCTCGGAGATTGATCAATTGTCCAGCTACCCGAGTATCGACACCGAGGTGCTGCGCACCTTCGTCGCCATCGCTGATCAAGGGGGCTTTACCCGCGCCGGCGAGCAGGTCAACCGCACCCAGTCGGCGGTAAGCATGCAGATGAAGCGCCTGGAAGAAGATGTGTTGCAGCGCAAGTTGTTCGAGCGCGATGGCCGCCAGGTGCGGTTGACGCCCGAAGGCCAGGTGCTGCTCGGCTACGCGCGCCGGATCCTGAAGCTGCACAGCGAGGTGTTCAACACCCTGCGCGAGCCGCACATGGTCGGGTTGGTGCGCATCGGCACCCCGGACGATTACGTGATGCGCTACTTGCCGGGGATTCTCAAGCGCTTCTCCAAGGCTTACCCGCTGATCCAGATTGAAATGCACTGTGAGTCGTCGCCGGTGCTGATGCAGCGCCGGGACCTCGACCTGACCGTTATCAGCCGCGAACCGGGAAATGAAATCGGCGAACTGCTGCGCCATGAACGCATGGTGTGGGTGGCGGCGCCCTGCTTCTGCATGGATGAGCACAGCGCCCTGCCCCTGGCCATTTCCGGCCTCGACAGTTTTTGCACGCAGTGGGCACGCGCCGCGCTGGACGCCCAGGGGCAGGAGTACCGACTGGCGTATCACAGCTCCAACGGGGCCGCGATCCTCGCAGTGGTGGGTGCCGGCCTGGCCGTCACGATCAATATGGAAAGCCTGGTGACCGAAGACCTGCGCATATTGGGCACAGCGGACGGTTTTCCGCCGCTGCCGTCGGTCAATCTGCGGTTGTTGCGCAACCCGCGTACCACCTCGCCGATCACCGAATGCCTCGCCGAATACATCCTCGAAGGCTTCAAACTTTAAACGTCAGCATCACCGCACACACCGCCAGGAACCCGCAGAACAGCCCGCGTAACATGCGCTCCGGCATGGCGTGGGCGACTTTCACGCCCCAACTGATACTGAGCAAACCGCCGACGGCCAAAGGCACGCCGATCAGCCAGTCCACTTCGTGGTGCCAAGCGTAGGTCACCAGGGTCACGCTGGTGCTCGGCAGCGCCAGGGCCAGCGACAGCCCTTGGGCCACCACCTGGCTGGTGCCGAAGATGCTGGTCAGCACCGGCGTGGCAACCACTGCACCGCCCACCCCGAACAAGCCACCCATGGAGCCCGACGCCGCGCCCAACACCCCAAGCCACGGCCAGGAATAACGCATCTGCGCTGACGGCGGTGCATTGTGGGTAAACATTCGCAGCAGGTTGTAGGACGCCAATACCAGCAGAAACGCGATAAAACCCACCCGCATCACGTCAGCATCGATCCCCACCGCCCAGATCGAGCCCAGCCAGGCGAAGGAAAAACCCATCACGCCCAACGGCAGTGCATGACGCAATTCAATCCGGTTGCGCTGGTGATAACGCCACAACGCCAGCATCACATTCGGCACCACCATCACCAGGGCCGTGCCTTGGGCGATCTGCTGGTCGAGGCCGAAAAATACCCCCAGCACGGGAATGGCAATCAGCCCGCCGCCGATGCCGAACAAGCCACCGACCGTGCCCAACGCTACGCCCAGCATTAAATACAACGCTAAATCTGCCACCCGCTCGCTCCTGCTGTTCCCAGGCCTTGCATGCTACGCAGTCCGCTCTGGTGCGGAAACGCACAGCAACGCACAATGGCTGTGCCAATCTCGCACAAGCAGACGCTGATGAACCCCAATACATTGACCGATCAACTGAGCCTGTTTCTCGACGTACTGGAAGCCGGCAGCTTTTCCGCAGCCGCGCGCCGTCACCCGCTCACGCCCTCGGCCGTGGCGCGGCGCATCGACAGCCTGGAAAGCTCGGTGGGTAGCCGGCTGTTTCAACGCAGCACCCATGCGGTGGTGCCGACACCCGCCGGCCTGGCGTTTGCCGAGCGCGCCCGGCGGATTGTCAGCGAGCTGCAACTGGCGCGGGCCGAAGCGGTGTCGCTGAGTCATGCGCCTGAAGGCTTGATCCGCGTGGACGCACCGGCGGCTTTCGGCAGGCGGCATTTGGCGCCTGCCATCGCTGACTTTCTCAATGTCTATCCGGGACTGGACGTGCATCTGCACTTGATCGACAGCTTTGTCGACATGCAGGGCGAGCATCTGGGCAAGGTCGACCTGGTGCTGCGGGCCGGGCATATCGTCGACACCCGGCTGATTGCCACGCCACTGGCCAGCATTGTGCGCATCGCTTGCGCAAGCCCGGCCTACCTGAAAAGCCGTGGCACGCCGACCCATCCCAGCCAGTTAAGCGAGCATGACGGCCTGGATTGGGAAGGCCTGGCACCGATGTTCGCCTGGCGTTTTGAGCTCGATGGGCGCAAATCCACCTACCGCCCGCAGCGCATTCGCATGAGCGCCAATAACGCCGAAGCCCTGCTTTCAGGCGCGCTGGCCGGACTGGGTGTTGCGCACCTGCCCACCTGGCTCGCCAGTGAATACCTGGTGCGCGGTGAACTGGTCCCGCTGTTCTGCGAGAACGGCCTGCCGACGCCTGAAACCGCAGGCATCTATGCGCTACGCCTGGAGCAACACGCCAACGCCCGCAGCCGCTTGTTGCTGGAATACCTCAAGGCGCGCTTCAGCCCTGTGCCGCCCTGGGACCTGGCACTGCAAAGCGGCCTGGGTTGACCGGCCGGACAGAATTGTCTGGCGCGTTAAAGATTTGCCCGCTAGATTCGAAACCAGACACGTTTTAAGGCACTGCCATGACCAAGCCCCTCGATACCTGCGAATCCTTGTTGCTCGACAACCAGCTGTGTTTTGCCCTGCATTCCACCTCGTTGTTGATGACCAAGGTCTACAAACCGCTGCTGCAAGCCCTCGGCCTGACCTATCCGCAGTACCTGGCCATGATGGTGCTGTGGGAAGAGGATGGCTTGACCGTAGGCGAAATCAGCAATCGCCTGCTGACGGATCCCGGCTCCCTGACGCCGCTGCTCAAGCGCCTGGAAGCCGAAGGCCTGCTCAGCCGCACCCGCAGCCGCGAAGACGAGCGCGTGGTGGTGGTTGAATTGACCGAGGCCGGGCGCGCCCTGCGGGACAAAGCCATGGATATTCCACAGTGCATCCTGGGCGCCAGCGGGCTGGACATCGAGCAGTTGCGCAAGCTGCAGGGCGATTTACTGGCACTGCGAAAAAACCTGCAAGTCTCCCTCTAAAGGCACCACGCATCAAAAAATGTGGGAGCGGGCTTGCTCGCGAATGCGGTGGATCAGTCAATGCATCTAGTG
>NZ_JBSVWQ010000270.1:0-7074 GCF_054071215.1 Pseudomonas sp. SDO5522_S412
ACTGACACACCGCTTTCGCGAGCAAGCCCGCTCCCACATGTGATCTCGGTAGCTCATTGCACCTGTGTTAGAACGGCACGGCCACGGTGACTTGGCTATAGAGATTGGTGCCATTGCCACCCACCTGGTTGCCGCCGTTGCTCTCATCCTTGTTGGGCTTGTACAAACCCAGCAGCGGCGTGACGATCAGGTGTTCGTTCACCGCCCACTCCGCGTACAGGTCCAGTTCGCGCCCATCGAGGTTGAGCATGCCGCCCTTGCTCAACGTCTTGTAGTCGAAGAACAGCGCGCCCAGGGTGACGCTGTCCAGCGGCTTTACCTTCAACGCCACATGCTGCACCTCAGTATTGGTATTGAACGGCCCCGAATAATTGCCGGCCACCTCGCCCTGCACCCAGGTGCCGTAGCCACGGTTGAAGCCCGAAAACATCGCATCCCAGTTTTTCGAATAGCGGCTGTAGCGGTAGGTCAGGTCCGGCGACCACGGCAGCGCGGCGAAGGTATAACCGCCTTCGGTGTACCAGGCCTTTTCCGGGCCGGCGTCCTTGTCCTGCCAGGCGTATTCAAAGGAAAAGTGCGCGTTCTCGATCCCGGCATTACCGGCGCCCCGCAGGCTGTAGATGTTCATCCCGGCGCGCTGTTTTTGCAGGTCATTGGCATAACGGTCGTCGACGCTGATGCCGTGGATATAGGTCAACCCCAGGGTGCCGGGCGCGGCGGTGTAGTCCAGGGTGCCGGCAGCCATTTCAGTGTTGGCCTGGGCGCGGTTGTCGGACTTGATCCACATTACGCTGCCATGCACGCCGTCCTTGCCACCCAGGCGTAGCACTGCAGTTTGATCGAAGGCATGCCGGGCGGCGATGTAGTAGGCGCCGCCCCGGTTGAACTTGCCGTCATCCACGCCCTTGCCGAAGTTCGGGCCGTCATCGTTGATGATGAAACCGTCGCCGAGCATGATGACCTGGCGGCCGAACGACAGGTCCACACCCTCCTTGCCCAGTGCCGGAAACAGTTCCCCCGAGCGCCAGCCGGCGAAGGCTTCGTCGAACTTGGTGGTGCGCTCGCTGCCGGTGGTCACGCCCGACGCATCGCCATCACCCCAGGTGCCCGAGCTGACCAGGTTGGCCGTGCCATACACGCTGCCCAGGGCGCCGAAGCGCTGGTCGACGCTCAAGCCATACTTGATAAAACCTTCGCGCCAGGTGGAACCGCCGGTGGTGCCGTCGTAGTTCTTGCGGCTGTTGAACATCCCGTACACCGCCAGGAAGTTGCCGGTGACCTGAGTGTCGTCATCGGCATACAGCTCGAACGCCTGGGCCGATGAGTCGATGATCATCAGCGCGATGCCCAGGCTGATGGCCCTGTACAGGTGACGGGTTTGTTGTGTGTGCTGCATTGTTATAGTCCCCAACAAGGTGAATTGAGGGAGCATTAGGGCGAGCGCCACCGGGCCAAGTCTTTCCCCTGCGTGCCAGGAAATTGTCCCAGGCCGCCAGTGGCGCAGCAGTGGCAGGCAGCAACAAAACCGGCGGCAGCCAGGAGCAAGACGATCAGCCAGGGCGGGCGCAGAGTGCCAATACTTCTAAAAATCCGCTTCTTGAGGATCTGCACCATGTCGATCAACGACCGGCTCACCGAACATTTGAAACGCGGCACGGTGGGCTTTCCAACCGCGCTGGCGAGCACCATTGGCTTGATCATGGCCAGCCCGGTGATCCTCACCGCGACCATGGGGTTTGGCATCGGCGGCAGCGCCTTTGCGGTGGCGATGTTGATCGCGGTGGTGATGATGCTGGCCCAGGCGACCACCTTCGCCGAAGCCGCCTCGATCCTGCCCACCACCGGCTCGGTCTACGACTACATCAATTGCGGCATGGGCCGGTTCTTTGCGATCACCGGCACCTTGTCGGCGTACCTGATCGTGCATGTGTTTGCCGGCACCGCCGAAACCATCCTCTCCGGCGTGATGGCGCTGGTGAACTTCGAGCACCTCAACACCCTGGCGGAATCCGCCGGCGGTTCGTGGTTGCTGGGAGTGGGCTTCGTGATTGTGTTCGGGGTGCTCAATGCGTTTGGCGTCAGCGCGTTTGGCCGGGCCGAGATCATCCTCACTTTCGGCATGTGGACCACCTTGATGGTGTTTGGCGTGCTGGGCCTGATCGCAGCCCCGGCGGTGCAGCTGGACGGCTGGTTCGGTGAATCCCTGGTCGGTACCGACCTGATTACCATCCTCTCGCTGGTGGGCATGGCGATGTTCATGTTCGTCGGCTGCGAATTCGTCACGCCGCTGGCGCCGGACCTGCGCAACTCGGCCAAGGTGATGCCCAAGGCGATGGTGCTGGGGCTGCTGGGGGTGGCCACGTGCATGTTCATCTATGGCGCGGCCATGAAACGCCAGGTGGAAAACGTATTGATCGACGCGGCGGGCGGCGTGCACCTGCTGGATACGCCGATGGCCATCCCGAAATTCGCCGAGCAGGTGATGGGCAGCATCGGCCCGATGTGGCTGGGCATCGGCTTCCTGTTTGCCGGTGCTGCGACCATCAACACCTTGATGGCCGGTGTGCCACGGATCCTGTACGGCATGGCGGTCGACGGCGCGTTGCCCAAGGTCTTCACCTACCTGCACCCGCGCTTCAAGACACCGTTGCTGTGCATTCTGGTGGCGATGCTGATTCCGTGCCTGCACGCGCTGTACCTGGGCGGCAACACCGACAACATCATGCACCTGGTGCTGGCGGCCGTGTGTGCCTGGAGCTTTGCTTATCTGCTGGTGACGCTGTCGGTGGTGATCCTGCGGATTCGCCGTCCGGATCTGCCTCGCGCCTACCGTTCGCCGTTCTTTCCGCTGCCGCAGATTCTGTCGAGCATCGGCATCCTGCTGGGCATGTGGTTTATCACCCCGCCGGGCATGAACCCCGCCGACATCTACATTCCCTTTGGCGTAATGCTCGGGTGCACGGCGGCGTACGCGCTGTTCTGGACGCTGGTTGTGCAGAAGGTCAATCCATTCAAGCCCGCCTCGGTGGAAGAGGTGTTGGCCAAGGAGTTCGCCCATGAGCCGGGCCAGCCGCACAACGGGTATATCAGCCATGCTGCAAAAACTGTCTGAGCTGTTCAGCGCCCGGCGCGCGCCTGCCGGGTATCGACCCGGCGTTACGCTGGAACACCTGCGGCGTAACCTCGGCCTGGCCGGTTATGAGGTGTGTGGACCGACGACGGCCCGGGTTTCCCTGGACAATCTCGGGCTGCAACTGGAGATCGTCGAACGCACCGAGTCGCAGCTGTTGATGCACCTGGTGATGACCGAATTCGTACTGCGCATCCCTGCCTCGCAGCAGGGCACGGCGAGCTTCGAACTGCACCACACCGGGGCCGTTCGACGCACCGGAATCCGCTGTCGACAGCGGTCGGGCGACAAGGAGGTTTCAGGCATTTTGCACACGCAATTGCAGGAGGGCAGCGCCTTGCATCGCGCCTTGATGCCGCTGGACTTCAAGCGCCTGCGCATCGACCTGGTGGATCACCAGTGGTGTGTGCGGCTTGAGCATATGGGCGGCAGCGAGGTGGTCAACCGCATGCCGGCGTTCCGTCGCTACATCGCCTTGAGCAGTGTGCAACGCGCCTGGCTGCTGGACGCCTTGAACGGTTTCCAGCGCGCCTTGCAGGCCCACTGACCGCAATATTTGGCATCAATAGTGCAACCACCTTGGCAGACACGTACTTGTTGCGCGCATATAGATAACATGTTAACTATTGCCCGACAAAAACAAAAAGCCAAGGTGGAAACAACCATGAGCATGCAACAGATTGGGCAAGACGGGCTGGACCTCTGGACCCGGGATCTGCGCGCGGTTTGCGGTCACTTCGACACAGAACTGGCCTTCAACCGCTCGCTGTTCATCGGCAGCATCAGCACCTTTTCCCGCGGCGGTTTGCCCCTGGCCAGCCTGCGCACCAACGCCGGCCTGATCAAGCGCCCCAAGGCCCGCGCCGACCACGATGACGACCAACACTGCTTCCTCGTCAGCCAGCGCAGCGGCTACTGCCAGATCACCCAAAACGGCCAGAGCTTCCAGCTTGCCCCCGGCGAACTGTTATTGATGGACTCGGTGGGCTCCATCGACATCACCCCGTTCGGGCTCATCGAACACGCGTCCCTGTCCTTGTCCCGCGCAGAGGTGTGCAAACAGTTCGGCAACCAGCCCAAGACCTTCGGCAAAATCTCCTCGAGCAAAGCCTGCGGGCGCATGTTGCATGTGTTGATGGATCAACTGTGCAAAGACGCACTGAACGGCGAAGGCGCGGTCGGGGAGGGGCAGGCGTTGCAGTCGGCGTTTGTCTCGCTGCTGGGGTCGGCGTTTGAGCAGGAAGACGATGAGCGCGATGATTGTGGCGGGTTGCAGGGCAGCAATCTGCGCAGCTATGTGCAGAAGGTGATTGATGAGTCATTGACCCAGCCAGGGCTTAGCCCGGTGGGGTTGGCGAGTCGGTTGAATATCTCGGTGCGGCATTTGTACCGGTTGTTTGAGGAACAGGATGACAGCGTGTGCCGGTATATCCAGCGGGCGCGGTTGAAGCGCAGTGCGGATGATCTGACCAACCCGTTTTTGCGCAGTGAGTCGATTACGTCGATTGCGTATAAGTGGGGGTTTACGGATTCGGCGCACTTTAGTCGCTCGTTCAAGAAGCAGTTTGAAGTGTCGCCGAAGGATTTTCGGGCTGGGCGGTTGCAGCAGGTGGGATAGGGGGTTGGCAGGCATTTCATTGACGTACACAGCTCAACTGTGGGAGCTGGCTTGCCTGCGATGTCGATTTTTTAGGCACCCTACATGCTGGAATGTTCCGAATATGCTGAACTTTTCAACTGGCTGTTCTTCCGTTATTCGAAAGGTGAGAATGTACTAATCGCTTAGTTGAAATCTTCGTATCTTTCAGCGCTTAACGATGCAAGCCAGGTTTTAAAAAAAGTAATTTGCTCTTGTGGGTCATTTGTGAGGTTTTCCTCTTCGTAATCAAAAATGTGAACTATATCCTCTGGGAGGGCGGGTTTGCCCATCGTCATTTGATAAGCGACAAGCCCTGCACTCATTTGGGATGCCATCCTTGAAGGCATCACGTTTAATCTCGCGCCCTTGCAAAGAAATGCGATGCGGGGGTGATCGGCTCTGATTTTTGCAAGGCAGACATAGAGATCTCTTCCACCATAGATTCTCTGTGGGGTTTCAGATTCTGAGAATTTCATCAGGCATTTGGCTGCATCATATCTTACGGTGATTTCGACTTTTTTATTTTCTATTAGTGCGCAGATTTTTTGGGTTTTCATTATGACGATTTCTAATTGGGATCCATGATGTCGTATTGAAAAAATAGACCAGTCCTGAGCTTTCAGAGTTTGATCAGACCGAATCTGCGTGTGAACTCCCCGCAACCTTGACCAGCGCCGCTTTATTTTGCGACTAACATGAAGTTGCCCAGCGCTCGCAAAAATCATGCTGTTCTTGTATGTCATTGGTTAAGTCGTTTTCTTCGGGAGAAAAAATGTGAACTAGCTCGCCTTCAGGTTTGCCCATGGTGAGTTCGTAAGCTACCAATCCATTTGACATGTGTGATGACATTCCAGATGTGTGTACGTTAATTTTTGCGCCCTTACACAAGAACTTTATATCCTTGAAGTCCATTCTTGCCAGACCGAAGCTTTCGTATAGATCTATGGCGCTGTAGGATTTTCTGACCCCGTTGTTTAATGATAGCGTAAGGGTCGGCTTCCCCCCGTCGTATTCAACTGTTGCACTTTCACGAACGTTATCTCTGATTATGGTGATTTCACGTGATTTCATGGGTAACCTCTGTTCGGATTTAGTAGTGTGTATCCTTTGTAAGTGCCGTCATCGTTTACCGGTGAAGCACCTAAAATATCTTTAGTGTCGATACGTTTGGGAATGGCGATTTCTAATTCATATTTGTATTTGGAGCGGTCGCCTAGTTCCTTATTGACATCCCTCCCAGGAATCTTTTTGAGGGTATAAAGGAATCCCTCATCAAATCCATGTCCCGAGGCAAAGACTAGTGCTCTTTTCCTTGATGTGGAAGTAGGCACGAAATTGCTCGGAGGGCTGGCGTTATTCAAAGAGTGTAAATAGAGATTTGTGCTCTCTCCTCTACTTTCAAACCCGTCTCTGAAAATTTCATCTGGATGTCTCAAATCACCTCGATACAGATATTCCTGCTTTTTTTCTGGCGCGGGAGTTGAGGGCGTACCCTCATCAACCTTAGATATTCCTGATGGATCTTCAGCTTTGGTTTCAGGCTTGCATCCATCCCCACCCGGACAGGTATTCAACCCCAACGGATCCACCCATCCGGTCGGGTTGGGCACGTACTGGTATCCGTTCAGCCCGCCCGCCAGCTTCACGGGATCGGGCGTCAGGTAGCGGCCAATATCCGGATTGTAGTAGCGATGTCGGTTGTAGTGCAGCCCGCTTTCCGGGTCGAAGTACTGGCCCTGGAAGCGCAGCGGGTTGATAACGGTGTTGACGTCCAGCTTCGCGATTTGGCCGTAGGTGCGGTAGTGCGCGGACCAGACGATTTCGCCATCGGGCGCGGTGAGTTCTTGTGGCGTGCCCAGGTGGTCGAGTTGGTAGTGGAAGGGCTTTACGTCTTCCGGGCCGTAGCCCTTCAGCAGAACTAACGGACGGAAGCTGTTGGGTTCGTAGATATAGCTTTGGTGGTTATCAGTGCTGTGTTCGGCGATTAATGTTTCGCCTTGCCAGAAGAACTCGGTGGTCTGACCGTTGAGGGTTTTGGCGATACGCCGTCCAAACGGGTCGTAGCGATATGTGGCTTCGGTACCGTCCGGCTGGGTGACGCTGATCAGGCGATGCTGACAGTCGTAGCGGTATTCGGTAACCAACTGCTGCGCCCGGCCCCGGCGTTCGCGCAGAAGGTTGCCGAAGGCGTCGTAGTCGTAATGGCGGTCACCTTGCATCAACAAGCGGTTGCCTTTGACGACGCTGGGCCCGACGCGGTCTTGCATCAGCAGGTTGCCCGCCGGGTCGTGGACGAAGCGTTCCT
>NZ_JBSVWQ010000271.1:0-7066 GCF_054071215.1 Pseudomonas sp. SDO5522_S412
AGTCGGAACATTCTTGACTGATCCACCGCCTTCGCGAGCAAGCCCGCTCCCACATTTGGTTCACGGTTTTGTCAGCTAGCCTTTCACTGTTTTAGGTGCCTTGCCTTCCTTCATCTGTTGCAGCAGCGGCGCACACTGGTTCGGCTCATCGCCGCTCGGTGCCACCAGCGCCAGCAAACCCGCCGCCGGGCCGGCAATCACACCCAAGGCAACCATGCCCGCACCACGCAGCATCAGCGGCACCGCCTTCACGCCAGCATTCGGTTTGATAAACGGCCCGTTGACGTACAACGGCGAGCGCAGGGAAAACAGGCGGAAGCCTTTGGACTCCGGGGTAATGGTCAGGTCAAGCTGCTCGCTGGCCATGTTCGCGGTGCCATCGATGTAGATGATCGCGTTCTCGGTATCGAACACAAACAGGCGAGTCGTCGCCAGGCCCGACTTGATGCCGAAGTCTGCGGCCGCACAGTTGATCTTCACTTCCTTGTCGCCAAACAGGCGGCCGACCACGTAGTTGCCAACGTTGAGCCCGGCGATTTCCATCAGTCCGCGGCTGATGGCGCCGTCGTTGATCAACATCTTCAGATCGCCATTCGACGTGCCAAGCAATGCCGCGACGGAGTTGCCGCGCCCGGAAATGTCCGCGTCGCCGTTGAGCTCACCGAAGCTGGTTTTCATCGGCTCGAAGGTCGGGAACAGCTGCTTGAGCTTGAAGTTGCGCGCGGTGAGTCTGGCCTGGCCTTCCATCGGCGTGGTGCGCCCGTTGAGACGAATCTGCGCGTCGAGCTTGCCACCGGCCACGCCGAAACGCAGGGGCTCCAGGCTCAACTGCCCGTCGTTCAGCACCAGGTGAGTGTAGAGATCGGTGAACGGCAATTCGGCACTGTGGACGATGCGTTTGCCGGTGAATTCGACGTCGGCATCCATGTCGCGCCAGCGCTCGGTGCGGAACTCTTCCACTGGCAGCACCTTGGTCGCCGGCTGCTTGCTTTCGCCGCCACGGGCTTTTTGCTTGGCGTTGGAGTCGGCGCCGATCAGCGGCGCCAGGTCGGTCATCAACAGCTGGTTGGAGACCAGCGCCCCGGTGAGCTTGGGCCGCGGCTGGCTGGCGACGTAGCCGAGGTTGCCGTGGATGTCGCTGTTGCCGATCTTGCCGTTGAAGTTTTCATACTGGAACGACGCGCCACTGGCCTCATGCAGCTTGGCGATCAGGTGGCCGTCGGTGGAATAGGCCGGCGAATCCGGCAAGGTCACGCCGGTCAGCGGGTACAGGTTGCCCAGGCTGCTGCCGGAGAGCTTGAGGCGCAAGTCGAGGGCGCCGAGGTTCATCGGGTCGGTCAGGGTGCCGGCCAGCGCGATGCTGGTGTCGCCGATCCTGGCCTGGGCTTGCAGCGGGAACGGCTTGGCCGCGTCCTGCAAGGCCAGCAGGCCACCGATCTTGCCGGTGCCATCGAGTTTCTGGCCGTGGTATTGGCCCTTGACCTTGAGGCCGAACGCGTAATCCTGCGGCGCCGAGCCTTTTTCCAGGGCTTTCCTGGCGTCGGCATCGCCGACGATCTCGCCGAAGGGGATCGGCTTGCCGAGCAGGTCGATCACGACGTCGAGCTGGGTCTTGAGAGTCTGGTCGTCGAGGGTCACATGGCCTTTGTCGAAGCCGATGGCGCCGATGTCCACCACCCAGTTGGACGGTTCGGCATTCGGGTCCTTGGGGTCGAACTTGAAGGTCCAGTTGGCGCGGCCATCGGCCAGGCGCTGCAACTGCGCACTCGGTTCGGTGAGGTCGATACGCGGGATCACCACGCGCTGGGCCAGCAACGCCAGGGGCGAGATACGCAACTCCACGCGCTTGAGGGTGACCATCTGCGGGGCTTTCGACCAGTCGGGATTGCCCAGGGTCAGGTCTTCGGCAATCACATGGGGCCACGGAATCCAGGCGCGCCAGCCACCCTCATCGGGCTCGCGCTGCCACACCACTGCCAGGTTGCCATTGATGGCAAACGGTCGATGCAGCTCTTCGGAGACCTTGGCGTTGAGGGGCGGCTTGATCCGGTTCCAGTCAAAGAACACCAGGACCAACACCACAATGGCGATTAACAAAACGAAGCTGGCGCAGCTCCAGGCGAGAATTTTACGAGTGCGCGTCATTGCACAGGACTCCAGGTTACGACTGAGCGGGCGCTTTGCGGCGCGCGTTTTGACTACAGCTTATATGGCTACGACTGACAAACGGCGCGGGGGTTTAACCCCATTGATGAATTCCTCATAAAAACCGCCTTTCCTGACCAACCAGACAGTTTCAATCATCAACGACGCACCGTTGTTACCCACGTTCGTGTCGAAAATACCCACCTCGGTGCAAAAGCGCGGGCTTGAGACCTGCGAGATAGAGCCTTCGCAGGGAACAATCAATTCTGTTGATTATTACCATTGTGTTTATGAACTTTTATATCGACTTATCAAGAGTAGCATTAGCCCTGTACCCAATTTATCGCCCTCCCAAGGAGCAACCCATCATGAAACGCCAAATACTCGCAAGCTTTGCACTTTCCCTCCTGGCCACCAGCGCATTTGCCCTGCCAGCTGCTGAACAGGCAACCCCACAAGTGAAAGCCGACGCTTCCCACTTCAGCCAAACCCTGGCTCGCAGCGGCGCTTCGGACAAGAACAACACCGACTACAACGGCAGCATCACTGAAAACGGTTCGGAACAAGCCAACAAACGTGCTTACACCGAAGGCGTTGCTGAAGGTGGCCGTGATCGTCTGGAACAGAAAGGCCTGGTTGAAGGTGGCGCTGATCGCCTGATGGAACGCAACGCTGTTGCCGAAGGTGGTCGTGATCGTCTGGAACAGAAAGGCCTGGTTGAAGATGGTTCGAGCCGCGCCAACAAACGCGCTTATGCTGACGGCGTAGTGGAAGGCGGTGCTGACCGTCTGGCAGAACTGCATCAAGCACAGAGCTAAGCCCGTGCTGGCCCTGGAAAAAAGCCCGATCAGCCGATCGGGCTTTGACTTTGTGTGAACCGCAACGCCCTTCTCCCTTTTGAAGTTCGACGCTGGCAAAGCTGATTTGCTAGAGTGCGTCGCTGTCCTTGTCCACAAAGCCCGCCTGCCAATGCTGCCCCGCGCCGAACAGAAGCAACAGACCCGACTCGCCCTGATGGACGCAGCCCGCCATCTGATGGAGTGTGGCCGTGGGTTCGGCAGCCTCAGCCTGCGTGAAGTGGCCAAGACCGCCGGCATCGTGCCCACCGGTTTCTACCGTCACTTTGCCGATATGGATCAGCTGGGCCTGGTATTGGTCAGCGAAGTCGGCCAGACCTTTCGCGCGACGATTCGCCTGGTGCGCCACAACGAATTCGTGATGGGCGGCATCATCGATGCCTCCGTGCGGATTTTCCTGGATGTGGTCGCCGCCAACCGTTCGCAATTCCTGTTCCTGGCCCGCGAGCAATACGGTGGCAGCCTCGCCGTTCGCCAAGCCATTGGTGCCCTGCGTGAAGACATCGCCAGCGACCTCGCCGCCGACCTGACCCTGATGCCCAAGCTCCAGCACCTGGATGCCGACGGCCTGCACGTGATGGCCGACCTGATCGTCAAGAGCGTGTTCGCCACCCTGCCCGACATTATCGACCCGCCCGCCGAAGCGCTGCCTGCGCACCTCACGCCACAAGCCAAGATCACCCAGCAGCTGCGTTTCATCTTTATCGGCCTCAAGCATTGGCAAGGCCTGGGCAGCACCGAATAACTCAGCGCACGGTGTGAAAACGCTTGGCGGTGGTGTAGTTCCGGTTCCAATAGCTGTTGGCCAGTGAGTCGATGCGCACGCTTTTGCCCGTGCGTGCCGAGTGGATGAACTTGCCCTCTCCTATATAGAGACCAACGTGGCTGACCTGGCCGCGCCCATTGCCCCTGAAAAACACCGCATCACCCGGTTGCAACGCATTGCGCTTGACCGTGGCCGCGGTTGAGCGGTGCATCGCCGAGGTGGTGCGAGGCAGATGAATGTTGGCTTCGGTCTTGAACAGGTACACCAGGAAGCTGCTGCAATCGAAGCCCTGCTTCACCGAAGCGCCGCCCAATTTATAGGGCGTGCCCAACAGCTCGTGGGCGCGGTCGATCACGTTGTCGATAGAAGGTGGCGGCGCGAATGCCGGGGCACGCTGAAGATTGGCCGAAGCAGATGAAATGGCGAGCGACAAACTGACAATGAGTAAACAGAAAAATGACTTGTACATGGTGGAAACCGCTGAGGATTAAATACGGAGCGGAATCCTAATGAAACAGCGCGTAACGCAACGCACGGCAAATCCTGCAAGTGCGTAGGAAAAGTCCCAAGCAATCAAAACTCATAAAAGATGAAAGAAATTTCATGCACCAAGCAATGGAATTCAACGCCGAGCGCCCGGATCCGGTGCTATAAATCCAACCACGCACCAAAATGAAACATTTTGGAATAATTTCCTGCGCCATCAGGTGGCACAAGTCGCCTGCCTACAGGGAATTCCTACTCCCCGCGTGGTTGGCAAGACCCTTGCTCTAGCTTGCTTATCGCTCATAGCTGGAAGCTTTCTGATGCTGGTGATCCACCGCCGAATCGCCCCCCAACCCGTCTGGGCCGCAGAGTTGCTGCTGAATTTCGAAGCCCGCAGCAAAAGCCGCCTGCGCTGTTTCAGTGCCGACGGAGAAGACGTCGGCCTGTTTCTGGAGCGCGGCCAACCGCCGCTGCACGATGGCGAATTCCTACAGGCTGAAGACGGACGTGTCGTACGCGTGTGCGCCCGGCCTGAACAACTGCTGCACGTCACTTGCGGCAGTGCCTTTGAACTGACCCGCGCCGCCTATCACCTGGGCAACCGCCACGTGGCCCTGCAAGTGGGTGACGGTTGGCTGCGCCTGCTCGATGACTACGTGCTCAAGGCCATGCTCGATCAGTTGGGCGCGACGACCGAGACCATCGAGGCCCCCTTCCAGCCGGAACACGGCGCCTATGGCGGCGGCCACCACCATTCCCGCCATGGCGACGAAGACTTCAACTACCCGCCCAAGCTGCACCAGTTCGGCGTACGCCTATGAACCCAGCCTGGGCGCTGTTGCGTCTGGCCAGTCCGCAGCTGCCGATTGGTGGCTACAGCTATTCCCAGGGCCTGGAAATGGCCGTGGAGCAAGCCCGCGTGACCGACCCGGCAAGTGCCGGGCGCTGGATCAGCGATCAACTGTTGCTCAACCTGGCGCGCTTCGAAGCGCCGCTGCTGCTTGCCCACTGCCAGGCCGCCGCCGAACAGGACTGGCCGCGCCTCGCGCAGTTGTGTGAGGAACACCGCGCCAGCCGTGAAACCCGCGAGCTGTATCAGGAAAGCCGGCAGATGGGCTATTCCCTGCACCAGCTATTGAACGGTTTACCGGAGCTGGATGACGCCGCCCGAGAATTCCTGGCACAGCGCTCCGAACCGCACCTGGCCCTGGGCTGGGCCCTGGCCGCCCGCGCCTGGCAGATCAGCCCGGATGACGCCCTGGCCGCCTGGTTGTGGAGTTGGCTGGAAAACCAATTGGCGGTGCTGATGAAGACGCTGCCTCTGGGCCAACAAGCCGCCCAGCGCCTGACCAGCGAACTGCTGCCGCTGCTGCAACAAGCCCAGCAGGACGCCAGCCAGCTTGACCCCAATCACTACGGCAGCGCCGCGTTTGGCCTGTCCCTGGCGTGCATGGCCCATGAGCGCCAGTACAGCCGCCTGTTCCGTTCCTAGGGCACTTTATCTTGGAGAATCACATGAACACCCAACCCCTGCGCGTCGGCATCGGCGGCCCGGTCGGCTCCGGCAAGACCGCCCTGACCCTGGCCCTGTGCCTGGCCCTGCGTGATCGCTACAACCTGGCGGTGGTCACCAACGATATCTACACCCGCGAAGACGCCGACTTCCTGGTGCGCAACCAGGCCCTGGCGCCCGAGCGCATCATCGGTGTGGAAACCGGCGGCTGCCCCCACACCGCGATTCGCGAAGACGCCTCCATCAACCTCGAAGCGGTAGACCAACTGAACCGGCGCTTTCCCGGCCTGGACCTGATCCTGGTGGAATCCGGCGGCGACAACCTGTCGGCTACCTTCAGCCCGGAACTGTCGGACCTGACCATCTACGTGATCGATGTGTCGGCCGGTGACAAGCTGCCGCGCAAAGGCGGGCCGGGGATCTGCAAATCCGACCTGCTGGTGATCAACAAGATCGACCTGGCGCCGCTGGTAGGCGCATCCCTGGAGCTGATGAACAGCGATACCCAGCGCATGCGCGGCGGTAAACCTTTCGTCTTCAGCAATCAGAAAACCGGCGTCGGCCTGGAAGAAATCGTCGCCTTCATCGAACGCCAGGGCTTGCTGACCGCAGCCTGATCAACCCCCACAAGGAGCCTGTCCATGCGCCTCAATACACTTCTCGCTGCCGCAGCCTTGCTGCTCACTCCCGCCCTCGCCTTCGCCCACCCCGGCCATGGCGACAACGGCCTGGTGGCCGGTATCAGCCACCCGCTGGGCGGCATCGACCACTTGCTGGCAATGGTCGCCGTGGGCCTGTGGGCCGCTCAACAAAAAGGCTCGGCGCGCTGGGCGCTGCCGTGCACGTTTGTCGGCACCATGCTGATCGGCGGGATGCTGGGCTTTGAAGGGCTGGAACTGCCGGCGCTGGAAAGCGGGATTGCCGCGTCGGTGCTGGCGCTGGGCCTGGCGGTAGCGCTGGCGGTGCGGCCGCCGTTGTTCGTGGCGGTGGCGGCGACGGCGCTGTTTGCACTGTTCCATGGCGTGGCCCATGGTTTGGAGCTGCCGGACATGTCCAGCCCGTGGGCGTATGCCATAGGGTTTGTGGGTGCGACGGCGGTTTTGCATGCTGCCGGTTATGCCGTGGTGCGTTTCCTGCCGGCGGCGGCTGCGCCGTTGGTGCGGGTGGCGGGTGCGGCTTCGGCGGCGACCGGGGTTTGGTTGCTCGCTGCCTGATTTTCGGTGCTCCTGAGGGCCTCTTCGCGAGCAAGCCCGCTCCCACAGTCGACTGCATTCCAACAATGGAACTCGATCGAGTGTG
>NZ_JBSVWQ010000272.1:0-7066 GCF_054071215.1 Pseudomonas sp. SDO5522_S412
CACATTTTGACCGAGTGCATTCAGGAAGAACGCGGTCAAAATGTGGGAGCGGGCTTGCTCGCGAAGGCGGTCTTAAGAATTACGAATACCTGAGGGCATGCGCCGGCTCAATCTTCGCCGCCCGATACGCCGGATAGATGGTCGCCAAAAAGCTCAACACAAACCCCGCCGAGCAAATCAGCAACACATCCCCACCCTGCAACTGCGAAGGCAGGTTGCTGACGAAATACACGTCCGAACTGAAGATATGCTGCCCGGTCACCCGTTCCAGCCACCCAACCAGTTCACTGACGTTCAGCGCCGCAATCACGCCGAGGATTCCACCGATCAAGGTACCGACGATCCCGATCACCGTCCCCTGCACCATGAAGATCGCCATGATCTGCCGCGGCGTGGCGCCGATGGTGCGCAGTATCGCAATGTCGGCGCCCTTGTCGTTCACCACCATGATCAAGGTCGCGATGATGTTGAACGCCGCCACCGCGACGATCATCAGCAACAGCAGGCCGATCATGGTTTTTTCCATCTTCATCGCACTGAACAGGCTGCCCTGGGTGTGGGTCCAGTCGTCGGCCTTGTAGTCGGCGCCGAGGCTGGCGGCGATATCCGCCGAGACCTTGGGCGCGGCATACAAGTCTTTCACTGCCAGGCGCACGCTTTGCACCTGGTTCGGCTCCCAATGCTGTATCTCGGCGGCGTCGGCCATGTGGATCAGGGCCATGGAGCCATCCAGCTCCGCGCCCACCTTGAACACACCCACCACGTTCAAACGCTGCATACGCGGGGTGATGCCACCGGGCGCACTGCTGATTTCCGGTACGATCAGGGTCAGCTTGTCACCGACATTCAGGCGAAAACGCCGGGCGGTGATTTCGCCGATCACCACACCGAACTCGCCCGGTTTAAGGTCTTCAAGATGACCCTGGACGATATGCTGGGCCACAATCGACACCTTGCCTTCCTGGGCCGGATCAACGCCGCTGATCTCGATCGGCTGCATCGCGCCCTTGTAGGAGAGCATGCCGTCCATCTGTGTGAACGGTACAGCAGCAGTGACTTCCGGATTCTTCATCGCGGCATCTGCCACCGGCTGCCAGTCGCTGATGGGCTTCACGCCAACGATGGTCGCGTGGGGCACCATGCCGAGGATGCGTGAGCTCATTTCCCGCTGGAAACCGTTCATTACCGACAACACCACGATCATCGCCAGCACGCCGAGGGCGAGGCCGATCATCGAGGTCATCGAGATAAACGAAACAAAACGGTTGCGGCGCTTGGCGCGGGTATAGCGCGTGCCGATGAAAATCGATAACGGTCTGAACATTCGCGGGCACCGTTGAAAAAATAGAAAACCCGGCGCCGGGCGCCGGGCTTGAAACAGGTCAGATGGCGACCAGATGACCTTCCTGCAGGTGCAACACACGGTCCATCTGGCGGGCCATGCTCATGTCATGGGTCACCACCAGGAACGCGGTGCGCATCTGGGTGCTCAACTCCAGCATCAAGTCCTTGATGCCCTGGGCGGTGTGGGAGTCGAGGTTGCCGGTCGGCTCGTCGAGCATCACCAGCCCCGGGTTGTTGACCAGGGCACGGGCAATCGCCACACGCTGGCGCTCGCCGCCGGACAACTCAGCCGGCTTGTGCTCCAGGCGATGGCCCAGGCCGACGCGCTCCAACAACGCCTGGGCACGCTGGCGTGCTTCCGGGATCGCGGTCTTGCCGATCAACAGCGGCATGCAGACGTTTTCCAGGGCGGTGAACTCGGGCAGCAAGTGGTGGAACTGGTACACAAAACCCAGCGAACGGTTGCGCAACTGGCCACGGGCCTTCTCGCCCAGGGCCGACAACTCTTCGCCGGCCAGCCAGACGCTGCCCTGGGACGGCGTATCAAGGCCGCCCAACAGGTTGAGCAAGGTACTTTTACCGGAACCGGAACTGCCGACGATCGCCACGCGTTCGCCCGGGTGCAGTTCCAGCTGCAGGTTGGACAGCACCACCACGGACTCCGGGCCTTCCTCGTAGGATTTGCCCAGGTTGCGGCAGCTCAGGATTGCTTTTTCACTCATGCCCGATTCACTCATAACGTAAAGCCTGCGCCGGCTGGGTACGTGCCGCGCGCCAGGCTGGATACAGGGTGGCAAGGAAACTCAGGACCAACGCGGCGCCGCCGACCATCAATACGTCCTGGCTCTGCACCTGGGACGGCAAGTAGTCGATGAAGTAGACGTCGGAGTTCAAGAATTTGTGGCCGATCAACACTTCCAGCCCGGCGATAGCCGCGCTGACGTTCAGCGCGGCGAGAATCCCCACCACGGTGCCGATCAAGGTGCCGACGACGCCGATCACCGTGCCCTGGACCATGAAGATCGCCATGATCTGCCCCGGCGTGGCGCCAAGGGTGCGCAGGATCGCGATGTCGCCCTTCTTGTCGTTCACCACCATCACCAGCGTGGAGATGATGTTGAAGGCGGCGACGGCGACGATCAGCAGCAACAGCAGGCCGATCATGGCTTTTTCCATGCGGATGGCCTGGTACAGGTTGCCGTGGGTGCGGGTCCAGTCGCGGGCGTAGTACTGGTTTTCACCCAGGTGCTGGGCGATTTCCCACGAGGTACGCGGCGCGTCGAACAGGTCGTTGAATTTCAGGCGCAAGCCCTGGACCTGGTCCGGCTTCCAGCGATGCAGGCGGGCCAGGTCGGTCAGGTTGGTCAGGCCCAGGTAGCCGTCGATCTCACCGGCGCCGACATGGAAGATGCCGACCACGGTAAAGCGCTTCATGCGCGGGAACATGCCCGCCGGAGTCACGGTGACTTCCGGCGCGACGAAGGTCAGCTTGTCGCCGATGCCCACGCCGAGCTTGGCCGCCGCCTTGTCACCGATAGCGATGCCAAAGCTGCCGGGCGACAAGTCGTCCAGTTTGCCCTGCTGCATGAAGTTATCGATGATCGAGACATTGCGTTCCTGCGCCGGGTCGATGGCATTGAGCAGGACTTTCTGCACCTTGCCGTCGTTGGTCAACAGGCCCTGCATCTGGGTGAAGGGCGCAACCGCCAGCACTTTGGGGTTCTGCTTGACCTTCGCGGCCAGGCTTTGCCAGTCGCTGATGGGCTCACCCGACTCGATGGTCGCGTGGGGCACCATGCCCAGCACGCGGGTGCGCATCTCATGATCGAAGCCGTTCATCACCGACAGCACCACAATCATCACGACAACGCCAAGGGCGAGCCCGATCATCGAGGTCAGGGAAATGAACGACACAAAATGATTGCGACGTTTTGCACGGGTATAACGCGTGCCAATAAATACGAAGAGAGGTCTGAACATGTCGGGGCTTGTTCGGAGGAAAAGAAGACGTCCTTGTGGCGGGGTCAGGTAAGCAGCTTTACACTCAGACCATCACCGCTGCCTTGGGTTCGCCATGTCGACATTAGATGAAGAAGATCGCCGCGAATACTACCGTATCGAGGACATGATCGCACTGGAAATTACCCCACTGTCGGGCCCGGAAGCGCTGAGCAAGGAAGTGTTGCTGGATGATTCGCCGCTGTTCAATCTGCTCAGCGAGTTGCACCTGAGTGAATTTGAATCCCAGCACTTGCTGCGCCAGATCGGCGAGCGGGACCGCACCCTGGCCGCCTTCCTCAAAGTGCAGAACAAACGCATGGATTTGCTCAGCCAGATCATGGCGCAAAGCCTGCTGGGCGAAATCGGTACGCCGCAGCCCGTGGTCATTTCCGAAGGCGGCATCGAATTTCTGAACCCCACCGCGATCCAGCCCGACAGCCACCTGGCGGTCAAGCTGGTGCTGATGCCGCAAGCCCTCGGGCTGTTGCTGCGAGCCAAGGTTACCCATTGCGATGCCAAGACCGGTGGCTTTGAAATCGGCACGGAATTCGAAGCCATGACCGATGCCCAACGCCAGCTGCTGGCGCGCTACATCCTGCAGAAACAGGCCCAGGAACGGCGCCTGGCGCGGGAAAAAAGCGACGAATCCGACACCTGAATACGATCATTGAATGGCGCGTCGCGTCATCCATCCAGCCAGGAACCCTGGCGTAAAGGAGCAACTGTGACCCTGATTTATGGCCACCGCGGTGCCAAAGGCGAAGCACCGGAAAACACCCTGACCAGCTTCCAGGAATGCCTCAAGCACGGCGTGCGCCGCTGCGAACTGGATTTGCACCTGTCCATGGACGGCGAGCTGATGGTCATCCACGACCCGACGCTCAAGCGCACCACCGACCGGCGCGGCAAGGTCGTCGAGTACTCAGCCGCCGACCTGGTCAAGATGGACGCGCGCAAAGGCGGCCCGGGCTGGGTCAACCCTTGCCCGATCCCGCGCCTGGAAGAGCTGTTCGAACAGTGCGACTTCGACCACTGGCAACTGGAAGTCAAAAGCGCATCGCGCACCCGCGCGGCAACCACCGTGCTGGCGATCCGGGAAATGGCTCAGCGTTTCGGGCTGATGGACAAGGTCACCGTGACCTCAAGCTCGCGGGAAGTGTTGAAAGCGGCGCTGGACCTCACCCCGGACCTGTCCCGCGGGCTGGTAGCCGAATACGCCTGGCTCGACCCGTTGAAGGTCGCGGCCAACTATGGCTGTGAGATTCTGGCGTTGAACTGGACGTTGTGCACCCCTGAGCGTCTGGAAAAAGCCCAGCGCCAGGGTTTGCACGTGTCCGTATGGACCGTCAACGAACCCGCGCTGATGCGCAGGCTCGCCGACTTCGGCGTAGATAGCCTGATTACAGACTTTCCCGGTTTGGCCACTGCCACCCTCGGGAATTACTGAAATCGGTCTCCCCGGCCGGCTCAGGCCACCGGCCGGAGCCGCTCAAAAAAGCCGGTTGAGGCCGTCGTAGGCCGCTACCCGATAGGCTTCAGCCATGGTCGGGTAGTTGAACGTGGTGTTGACGAAATACTTGAGGGTATTCAGCTCACCCGGCTGGTTCATGATCGCCTGGCCGATGTGCACGATCTCCGACGCCTGATAGCCGAAGCAATGCACGCCGAGCACTTCCAGGGTCTCGCGGTGGAACAGGATCTTCAGCATGCCCTGGGGCTCACCGGCGATCTGCGCACGCGCCATGCTCTTGAAGAACGCCTTGCCGACTTCATAAGGCACCTTGGCCTTGGTCAGTTCGTGCTCGTTCTTGCCGATCGAGCTGATCTCGGGAATCGTGTAGATCCCGGTCGGCACGTCGTTGACGTAGCGCCAGCTGCCGTTGTCGACAATGCTGCCAGCGGCCGAGCGGCCCTGGTCATGGGCGGCACTGGCCAGGCTCGGCCAGCCAATCACGTCACCGGCACCGTAGATGTTCGGTACGCAGGTGCGGTAGTTCTCGTCGACTTCGATCTGGCCACGGCTGTTGACCTTGACCCCGATGTTTTCCATGCCCAGCTTGTCGGTGTTGCCGGTACGGCCGTTGCACCACAGCAAGGCGTCGGCCTTGATCTTCTTGCCGGATTTCAGGTGCAGGATCACACCGTTGTCCAGGCCTTCGACCCGCTCGTACTCTTCGTTGTGGCGCACGGTGATGTTGTTGTTGCTGAAGTGGTAACTCAACGCCTGGGAAATTTCCGAGTCGAGGAAGCTCAGCAACTGGTCGCGGTTATCCACCAGCTCGACCAATACACCCAGGCCGCTGAAGATCGAGGCGTATTCACAGCCGATCACGCCGGCGCCGTAGATGATCAGTTTGCGCGGGGTGTGGCCCAGGCTGAGGATGGTGTCGCTATCGTAGATACGCGGGTGGTGGAAATCGATATCCGCCGGGCGATACGGACGCGAGCCGGTGGCGATGATGATGTGCTTGGCTACCAGCTTCTCGACCACGCCGTTGGCGCAGACCACTTCGACGGTTTGCTCGTCGGCGAAGCTGCCGGTGCCGAAGAACAGGTCGACGCGGTTACGGGCATAGAAGCCGGTACGCGAGGCAACCTGTTTGGAAATGACTTTTTCAGCGCTCTTGAGCACGTCCGGGAACGAGAACCAGCGCGGCTCACCAATGGCCCGGAACATCGGGTTGGTGTTGAACTGCATGATCTGGCGCACCGAGTGACGCAAGGCCTTGGACGGGATGGTACCCAGGTGGGTGCAGTTACCGCCGACCTGGCGACGGCTATCGACCATCGCCACCTTGCGCCCTGCTTTGGCGGCGTTCATCGCCGCACCTTCTCCAGCTGGGCCGGAACCCAGTACCACCACGTCGTAGTTGTAGACAGCCATGCGTACTCCTCAGAACAGGCCAGGGCGCACGGTTGGACGCCTGGCTAAATCATGCCGCGGCCAGCGGTCATGAAGGATCAATGTGGCTCAAGTGTGTGAGCCGGGGCACAGTCTATAGAACGCTCAACGTCGCGCACATTAACCCTTGGTCGCGTCGTAGGCCAGTTTTGCCTTTACTACACGGCGCTCGTTATTGAATTAACCTGTAGGCAAGCACCTTTTCAGGACTGGCCATTATGAAGCATGTCGTCATTTGTTTATTGCTGATGTTTTCGGTCCCGGTTCTGGCGAATGAGGCTGATCGCCTCAAACAAGCCGATTTTCCGGCGCAATCTCATCAACTGGTGCTGAAAAACCAGGCCGTCCTGACCTACCTGTGGGCAGACGTCTATGCGGCGGCATTGTTCGCCCCGGCTGACCTGAGCGCCAAACAAGCCCTGGATCAGCAAAAAGACCTGCGCCTGGAGCTGTATTACTTTCGCGATATCGACCGCAACGATGTGATCAAGGCCGCCACTGCCACCCTCGAACGTCAGCAAACACCCGCCACCCTCGCCCGCCTGAAGCCTGAACTGGATCAATTGCACAAAAGCTTCCGCAACATCCGCAGCGGCGACCGTTATGCGCTGGACTTCCAGCCTCAGCGCGGCCTGAACCTGGAAATCAACGGCACGGTGGTGTTCAGCAGTCGCAATGACGAACTGGCCAAGGCTTATCTCGGCATCTGGCTGGCACCAAAAGGCTTGTCCGACAGCCTGCGTAGCACCCTCCTCAACTGATCGCAAAAACCCTGTGGGAGCGGGCTTGCTCGCGAATGCGGTGTGTCAGTGGCTCATA
>NZ_JBSVWQ010000273.1:0-7062 GCF_054071215.1 Pseudomonas sp. SDO5522_S412
AGCGGTGTATCAGTGCCAGGTTTGTTGGCTGACCCACCGCATTCGCGAGCAAGCCCGCTCCCACATTTGGATCGGCGGTGTGTCAGCGCTTGATAGCCTTCAACTCATCCAGCAACCCCAACAACACCTGCAACTTCTCCTCCCCGAACTGCTCCTGCAACCGCTGATAATTCTCCTCCATGCACTGGCTCATCGACTCGAAACTGGCCTTGCCCTTCTCCGCCAGCGTCACCAGCACCCGCCGCTGATCCTGCTCGGCCTTGCGCCGGTGCACCATCCCCGCCGCCTCCATGCGCACCAGCACGCCGGTCATGCTCGGCTTGAGAATGCACGCCAGTTCCGCCAGTTGGTAAATCTCCAGCTCGTCATGCTGGCTGAGAATTCGAATAACCCGCCATTGCTGCTCGGTCAGTCCATGCTCATTCAGCGAGGGCCGGAAAAAACTCATGGCCGCTTCACGGGCCTGAAGCAAGGTCAGGGTCAGGGATTGTCTGGGTTTCAACATAGGCTCAGGGTCACGATAGATTTAGTTAATGTTTTAACGAAACTCTAACACTCTCCTCCCCACCTCACGCTATAACTTGTGAAGCCGGCGAAGGCTCTGGC
This sequence comes from Pseudomonas sp. SDO5522_S412, assembly GCF_054071215.1. NCBI lineage: Bacteria > Pseudomonadati > Pseudomonadota > Gammaproteobacteria > Pseudomonadales > Pseudomonadaceae > Pseudomonas > Pseudomonas sp. SDO5522_S412. The sequence continues at coordinate 607 of NZ_JBSVWQ010000273.1, forward strand.
GCGCAGGATCAAAACCGGCGGCACACAGAATCAAGACATCCAGCGCGCCAACGGCCTTAATACACTCATTAGCTCTTCACTGTCAGGCAGCGCAATGATCAATATCGAAACGCCGACCTATTACACGGCGACCAAGAAATACAACCTCAGCTTCCCCACCCTGGAGCAGGACGTGGAAGCCGACGTGGTGATCATCGGTGGCGGCTTTTCCGGGATCAACACCGCCCTGGAGCTCGCCGAAAAAGGCATCACCAACATCGTCGTGCTGGAAGCGCGTTACCTGGGTTTCGGCGGAACCGGGCGTAACGGTGGGCAGATCATGGCCGGCATCGGCCACGACCTGGAAAAGATCAAGAAGGACGTGGGTGAAGACGGCCTGCGCCAGATCTTCGAGATCAGCGACCTGGGCGCCGACATCATCAAGAACCGCATCGCCAAGTACGACATCGATGCCGACTTCTGCCACGGCTATGGCTACATGGGCTTCAACGCCCGCCAGGAAAAGACCCTGCGCGCCTGGGAGAAAGACTTCAAATCCATCAACACCCAACACGAGATCCGCTTTCTTGGCGGCTCCGACGTCAGGCAGATCATCGGCTCCGACGCCTACAGCAGCGCCCTGCTGCACATGGGCGGCGGGCATGTGCACTCGTTGAACCTGCTGCTGGGCGAAGCCAAGGCCCTGGCCGGCCACGGCGTGCGGATTTTCGAGAACAGCCCGGCGCTGGAAGTCAGTTATGGCGAGCGCATCACCGTGCGCACCGGCCGCGGTTCGGTCAAGGCCAGCAAGCTGCTGTGGGCCTGCGACAGTTTCCTCAACAAGCTGGAGCCGGAACTGCACCGCTCTACCATCAACACCTACGCGTTCCAGATGATGACCGAGCCGTTGCCAGAAGAGCTGATCAACCGTATCAGCCCGATTCGCGGGGCCTACAGCGACATTCGCCCGGTGATCGACTACTACCGCGTCACCAACGAAAACCGCCTGCTGTTCGGCGCCGCCACGCCTTTGGTGGAGCACATTCCCGGCGATTTGAAAGCCTGGAACCGCAACCTGATGCTGAAGATTTTCCCGTACCTCAAGGACGTGAAGATCGACCTGGCCTGGGGCGGCCCGATGGCCTGCAGCCCGAACCTGTTCCCGCAGGTCGGCACCTTGCCCGGGCGCAGCAACGCGTTCTACGTGCAGGGCTATTCGGGCTTCGGCGTGACCCCAAGCCACATCATCTGCAAGGTGCTGGCCGAAGGCATGAGCGAAGGGTCGGCGCGGTATGACCTGGTCAGCTCGATCCATCGCCCGACCATCATCGGCAAGGACGCGATCCGCCCACTGCTGCTTACCGCCGGCAAGTCCTGGCATCAGCTCTCCGGTTACTGGAACGGCCGCCGCTAAATCCCACGCCTGACACCTGTAGGAGCGAGCTTGCTCGCGAAAAACCCAAGGGCGCCGCGCTCATCCAGAACGCCAACGTCATCGTTGACGACCTTCGCGAGCAAGCTCGCTCCTACAGTTGGTCACTAAATTTTTCTCATCAGGAGCAACTGCCATGACCCTCGTTACCCTCAAGAAAGACATCCAGCTATCCGAACTCGACGCCTGGGGCACCGTCGCCGACCTCGGCTCGACCATCCTCGAAGGCGAAGTCCGGGCCTTCGGCAAAATGACCTTCGGTGCCCCCACCGACCCGGTCAGCAGCGCCTATTTCGGCACCACCCAGGGCAAGTTCCGCATGGTCTACCCGTTTGCCGAACAGGCCACCGTGGTCACCGGCGAAGTGGTACTCACCGACGAATCCACCGGCCAGAGCACCCGCTACAAGGCCGGTGACAGCTGGTTCGTGACCAAGGGCACCCCGGTGCTGTGGGAAGTGGTCAGCGAAAGTTTCGTCAAACACTACTTCGCCGTGGTGTGATAGCCCCGGCTGCCGGCACCCGTCGGCAGCCTTTTGGCGCAGGTGCCCACCCATGCACGCTCTCCCCGCCCACGAAGTCGCCGGCCAGTGCCTGCAGGCTTTCACCCGCTTGATTCCGGTCAGCCAGGCCGCGTTCTATTGCGTCGACCGCCAGCTGCAAGCCCGGGATTTCCAGTTGCACGGCATGAGCGGCGAAATGCACCGCGACTACCTCGACAACTACCGTCAATTCGACCCGTTGCAACCGCGCAACTGCCTGTCCAGTGGCCTGGCGGTGGTGCCGCTGGGCCTTGCCATGGCCCGCCAGCCGGCGCGGGATACCCGGCGCTATGGGGATTTTCTGCGGCGCTATGGCGTGGTCGATGTGGTGGAGATTTTCGCCCAGCGCGCCGGCCAGCCCCAGGCGGCGATTTCGCTGTTGCGCACCGCCGACCAGGGCGCTTTCACCGGCGAGCAACTGGCCCAACTGAACGCCCTGCAAACCTTGCTGCAACTGGCGGTGGCCAACATGCAGCCCACTGAAGATGCATTGGCCGGTCTCACACCCAAGGAGCGCCAGATCGCCCTACTGTTGCGCCAGGGCGCCAGCAATAAACAGCTGGCCCAGGAGCTGGACGTCGGCCTGCCCACCATCAAGACCCACCTGATCAACCTGTTTCGCAAGACCGGCGTCAGCAGTCGTACCGAGCTGGTGGGCAGCCTGTTTCTGTAGTTCGCCTCAACCATCCGGTTGATACCCGCGCCTGCTCCCGGGCGCGATGATTCGTGGTGTTCACCCACCCAACCGGAGCATCGCAAATGACCACCCCTTCTGACTGGATCACCGTGGGCGCCCTGGCCGACGGCTTCGCCCCAGAGGCATTTATCCTGCCGAACCTGGCCGACCTGAGCGGCAAGGCCTTCACGCTGCACTTCGCCAATGGCTGGCAGATCGAGCACCGGTTCGAGCGCGACAGCCTGTCCTGGGTCGCGGCCGACGGTCACTCCAGCGGCAGCGCCACCTACCGTGCGACCTCGGTGCGCCCAGGCCTGTACCTGGTGGATTTCATCAAGCGCGAAGGCACGCAGGCCTGGTCGGTCAGCCTGGTGCTCGACACCGCCAGCGCTTCGTTCACCGCTGTGCTCGGGCGCATGCCCACCCAGGAACAAACCCGCGAAGGCCTCTACAGCCGCGCCCTGGCCGGTAAGCCGCTGACGTCGGTGGAAGTGGAATTCCTCCACGGCAGCCTCGACCGCCCGTGGCAGCCAGGCCAATGCCCCCACGCACCAACCACCGACCTGATCGGCCTGCGCAACCAGTATCGCTACAGCCCGAGCGAGGTCTACGAGCACATCTACCTCAACCACCAGTTCTACGCCTGGCAATGCCTCAAGGGTGTCGAGCAAGGCCTGTGCGACACCGACCGCTGCGATTACTACAAGATCGCCGACCAGCTCTACCTGTTCGTCTGGCGCGAAAAAATCATCCCTACCCTTGGCCTGGTGCTGATCGACCTGCAACAGCACCGCAGCGACGGCAAGATCTTCGGCTATGCCGACGCCTCCTTCGATGAGCTATCGAACTTTCCCATCAGTTCCTACTGCCAGGTGCTCAATCGCACGGAGCATCCTGATGACTGAGCCGCGCACGATTGTGATCACCGGGGCCGGCACGGGCATCGGTGCTGCGTGCGCCCGGCTGTACGCCGCCGAGGGTGCGCAGTTGGTACTGATCGGCCGTCGTCACGAGCCGCTGGAGCAGGTCGCGCGGGAAACCGGGGGGTTGGTGTTGGTGGGTGATGCAGCCTGCCCGCAGACCTGGGAGGGTTTTATTGCGCAGATTCGCCAGCACTATGGGCGGATCGACGTGCTGCTGGCCTGTGCGGGCGGCCATGGTGTGGGCAGCGCCACCGACACCAGCCCGCAGTCCTGGGAGGCGGCGCTGCGCAGCAACCTCGACAGCGCCTTCTACAGTGCGCGGGCGTGTTTGCCGCTGCTGCTGGAAAGTGGCGGGAACATCGTGCTGATGGGTTCGATTGCCTCACTGGCTGCCGGGCCCGAGGTGTGCGGCTACACCACGGCCAAGCATGCCTTGCTCGGGCTCAATCGCTCGCTGGCCCGGGATTATGGCCCGCGCGGGGTGCGGGTGAACGCGGTGTGCCCCGGCTGGGTGCGCACGCCGATGGCGGATGAGGAGATGCAGCCGTTGATGGACTTTTATGGCGAAACGCTGCAGCACGCCTATGACCGGGTGTGCGCCGACGTGCCGTTGCGACGCCCCGCCAGCGCTGAAGAAATCGCCAGGGTGTGCCGCTTCCTGGCATCCAGTGACGCGTCGATCATTACGGGTGCGACGCTGGTGGCGGACGGGGGCTCAAGCATCGTCGATGTGCCGACGCTGGCCTATGCGCGTATGGAGCAGCGTCATGAATGAAGACCTGGACTTCACTGGTCGCAACGTATTGGTAACGGGTGGCGCCCAGGGTATTGGTCGGGCCATCGTCGAAGCGTTTGCCCTGCGGGGTGCGCGGGTGATGATCGCTGACCTGCAACTGGCAGAGGCGCTCGCGCTGGAGCTGTGCGGGCGCAGCTGCCAGGTGGAAGCGGTGACGGTGGATCTGGCGGATGCGGCTGCGGTTTTCGAGCTGATTGCAGGGGTGGAACACGACTGGGGGCGGCTGGATATTCTGGTGCATAACGCCGGGTATTTTCCGCTGACGCCCTTTGCCGAGATCACTCCGGCGATGCTCGGCCGTACCTTGGCGGTCAACCTCTCGGCGTTGTTCTGGCTGACCCAGGCGGCGCTGCCGATGTTCCGCCGTCAGGGTCGGGGCTGCGTGCTGGTTACGTCGTCTGTCACGGGGCCGCGGGTTGCGTTTCCGGGGTTGAGTCACTATGCAGCGTCGAAGGCCGGGGTCAACGGGTTCATTCGCAATGCGGCGCTGGAACTGGCCGGTTTGAATGTGCGAGTCAACGGTGTGGAGCCCGGCATGATCGCAACCCCGGCCATGGGCAACCTGGGGGATGACCAGGTAAATGCACAGATCGCCAGCCGGGTACCGCTGGGACGGCTGGGCGCACCGTCGGATATTGCCGGGGCAATGCTGTTCCTGGCATCGGACCTGGCGGGCTATATCACTGGGCAGACGCTGGTGGTGGATGGCGGCTCGACCTTGCCGGAGGTTTAACGAAACGTCCTACCGAACTGCCGGATAACCTCTACTCCCCTGCCCTGAGAACCTCTGCAAAGTCCCTCGCCTGATCACACAGCGCGAGGGAACGCCGATGTTTTTTTCGATTAATGCCCTGCCCGATGGGGCTGCCTCTTGAATCCCGCCATAGGCTTTCTGGTGGTGGCGGCGATGGACCCGAAGACGCGCGACGTCGATGGGGTTCTCAACGACTTCACACATTGCCTGAACACCTACGACGCGTGGGCCGAGAGCTTCTGGAGCTTTTCGGCACTGGATGTCGAGCAGGTGTTCAAGGTGGGGGATGAAGTTGCGCTGGTTGCTCCCATCACCCGTTCTCTTTATCCCAGCAGCACCGTCGCGACCTGCAAAGCCAACGCGTCGTTGACCCTGGTGCATATGTTCCAGAGCACGCGGTTCGTGCCCATCGGTAATACGCCGGTGATGCTGCAGGAAGTCGCGCAAGACGGTGGTCCCCTCGGCGATCCCATCCATAAGACCATCGGCCCCAGCGGCATTCTCGAAGTCACCGAGTGCACGGTCGACCGGCAGTATCGAGTCAGCTTTTATCCCAACGTTTCCAGGGATCACGTCAAGGCACTGTATGCCTCCTATCAGTCCGAGATCAGCTCGCTGGAAGGCAACTTGCGCGGTCAGTGGACGAGCACGTTCAAGCCGATATGGGAGAGCTATGCCAAGGCGGGTTATGGCGAGCGCTACACCTCGCTGCAACTGGCTTATGCGCGGGGCTTTGAAAACGTGCTTTACGGCCTCTGGGACGGTATTGCGCAGCTGTACCAGTGGTTGGCAGACATCAAGCCCAACAGCGAAAAGCTCCTGCAGTACCTCTCCCAAGCCGAGCTTGGAGCGCTGCTGAAGCTCAGTCATGAGGCGATTGCCAAGGGATTGTTGATTCTCAGCGACGAGCCGCTGCTGTTCATCTACCTGTCCGCAATGGTCAGTTGGATGCGCATGCTGCCGCCGCACTACATGTTTGAGTTGCTCGGGGAAATCACCACCGAGGTGTTGCTCAACCTGCTGTTGCTGTGGGCTACCGGCGGTATGGGTGTGGCGGTACGGCTGGGCGCGCAGGTGCTGGGCAAGGTCAGGTCCGAGCGGGCACGGGAGTGGTTGGAACAGATTGCCAAGTTGGGCGGTACGGCCCCGTTGGATAGGCACGCGGAGGTGCTTAAGCCGTTATCGCTTCAGAGTCAGGCAGTACCGGTGAAGGCTGCGGCGGTGCCGTTGAAGGCTGGCGTGGATGAGATTTCCAACCCGGCACCGATGGTGCGGGAGCCGAAGACGGCGCGCACGGCGTTGGTGAAGCAAGAACATGTGGATGATGCCCCGGCTTCGGCGAAAAACCCCAATGG
>NZ_JBSVWQ010000274.1:0-7058 GCF_054071215.1 Pseudomonas sp. SDO5522_S412
CAATATTTTAGGTGACTGATACACCGCATTCGCGAGCAAGCCCGCTCCCACATTTGGCCGGTGTGAGCCTGGAGATTTATGGGGTATCCGGTTGGTTGGCGGGATGAGCCGCCATGAACGCCGGATGCTGCGCCGCCAACCCCGCCACCCGCTGAATGCGCGGGTATGCCGCCAGCGACACCTTGAACCGCTCGGCCGCATACAACTGTGGAATCAGGAACGTATCCGCCATCCCCGGCTGCTCGCCAAAGCAATAACCCTGATCACCAATCAACTGCTCCACCGCCGCCAGGCCCTGGCTGATCCAGTGCCCGATCCACTCCAGCACCTGCGATTCATCGTGCCCCCATTGCTTGAGCAGATTCTGGGTACTGGAGTTGTGCAGCGGATGAATGTCGCAACCGATGACCGACGCCACCGCGCGCTCATGGGCGCGGGTTGCCAGATCCGTGGAGAGCAACGGCACCTGTGGATAACGTTCCTCCAGGTACTCGATGATCGCCGGCGACTGAATCAACACATCACCCTCATCGGTGCGCAAGGCCGGCACGCGACCTTGCGGGTTGATCGCCAGATACTCCGGCTGATGGTTGGCGCCGCCCTTGGGCACCAGCAGGTTGACCGGCACGGCGGTGAAGTCCAGGCCCTTGAGGGCCAGCGCGATCCGCACCCGGTAGGACGAAGTGGAGCGGTAGTAGGTATAGAGTTCCATGGCCCTGCCCTCTCAGCGCGCCGCGACCACGGTACCCCGGCATTCGCCGAAGCCGATGGAGGCAAAACCGTCGCGGGTGCAGCGGGCACGCAGGATGATTTCGTCGCCATCTTCAAGGAATTTCCGCACCTCGCCGGAGGCCAGTTCGATCGGCTTTTTACCGCCCTCGGTGATTTCCAGCAGGCTACCGAATTGCCCGGCTTCCGGCCCCGACAAGGTGCCCGAACCGAACAGGTCACCCGCCTGCAACTGGCAGCCGTTGACGCTGTGGTGCGCAACCATCTGCGCGACGGTCCAGTACATGTGTTGGGTGTTGCTCAGGGTTAGGCGATGGGCCGGCAGGTTCTGCTCGCGCATCGAGGCGGTGGTCAGCAGCACTTCCAGTTCGATATCAAAACCACCGGCCGCCTGGTCGCGCTTGTCCAGCAGGTATGGCAGTGGTTGCGGGTCGCCTTCAGGGCGCGCCGGTTGTGCCTTGCGGAACGGTTCCAGGGCTTCAGCCGTCACCACCCATGGCGAAATGCTGGTGATGAAACTCTTCGACAGGAACGGGCCCAGCGGCTGGTATTCCCAGGCCTGGATATCCCGCGCCGACCAGTCGTTGAGCAGGCAGAAACCGGCGATGTGATCAGCCGCGTCGCCGATGGCAATCGAGTCGCCCATGGCATTGCCCTGGCCGATCCAGATGCCCAGCTCCAGCTCGTAGTCCAGGCGAGCGCAAGGGCCGAAGGTCGGCTCGGTCTGGCCGGCTGGCAGGGTCTGGCCTTTCGGGCGGCGGACCTCGGTGCCCGACGGGCGAATCGTCGACGCGCGGCCGTGGTAACCGATCGGCACATACTTGTAGTTGGGCAGCAGCGGGTTGTCCGGGCGGAACAGCTTGCCGACGTTTTGCGCGTGCTCGATGCCCACGTAGAAGTCGGTGTAGTCGTTGATCCTGGCCGGCAGGTGCATCTGGCAATCGGCAGCCGGGCGCAGCGCAGCTTGCAGTTTGCCTTGCTGGTCGCTGCCTTCGGCCAACAGTTCCAGCAGGCGTTCGCGCAGGGCCACGCGCGGGCCACGGCCGAGTTCGAAAAATGCGTTCAGTTGGCCGCCAGCGGTGGCTTCAACGGCCCGGCGGGCTTCGCCTTCAAAGCATTCCAGCGCGGCGTGCAGATCAAGAATCTGCTCGCCAATCGCCACGCCACTGCGCGGTGCCGAGCCATTAACGCTGAACACCCCCAACGGCAGGTTTTGCAGCGGGAAATCCCGGTGACCGTTGGCGGAAACCACCCAACTGCGGGTGAGATTAGGCTGAGTCATGGGTTATCTCCGATTCGGGTTGAAGGTTGCAGGGAGCGAGGCCCAGCAAGCGTCGTAGGAAGGTTGCAGTTGCGGGCATTCCAGCGCGAACTGTGTAGGACGCAGCACTTGGCTGGTCTCGAACATGAACGCCATGGTGTTATCAATCTTGTGGGGCTCAAGCGTCGCGTTGATGGCTTTGGTGCAAGTCTCGCCATCCGGGCCGTGGGCGCTCATGCAGCTGTGCAACGACGCGCCGCCGGGCACGAAGCCTTCGGCCTTGGCGTCGTAGGCACCCTGGATCAGGCCCATGTATTCGTTCATCAGGTTGCGGTGGAACCACGGTGGCCGGAAGGTGTTTTCGGCGACCATCCAGCGGGGCGGGAAGATCACGAAGTCGAGGTTGGCCAGGCCGTGCACGCTGGTGGGCGAGGTCAATACGGTGAAGATCGACGGGTCCGGGTGATCGAAGCTCACGGTGCCGATGGTGTTGAAACGACGCAGGTCGTATTTGTACGGCACGTTGTTGCCGTGCCACGCCACCACGTTCAGCGGCGAATGGTCGAGCTGGCAGCCCCACAGTTCACCGAGGAATTTCTGCACCAGCGTGGTCGGTTGCTTGAGGTCTTCGTAATGGGCGACGGGCGTGAGGAAATCCCGTGGGTTGGCCAGGCCGTTACTGCCGATAGGACCAAGGTCCGGCAGGCGCAGTGGCGCGCCATGGTTCTCGGCGACGTAACCGCGGGCCTGGGCATCCAGCAGTTCGACGCGGAATTTCAGGCCGCGGGGCAGCACGACGATTTCCAGTGGCTCGACTTCCAGCACACCCAGTTCGGTCGCAATGCGCAGGCGGCCCTGCTCGGGAACGACCAACAGTTCGCCGTCCGCGTTGAAGAACACGCGGTCCATCGAACGGTTGGCGCGGTAGTTGTAGATGCTGATGCCCGAGGGTTTTTCCGATCCGGAATTGGCGACCATGCCTACAAGGCCATCGACGAAATCTGTCGGCTCACCCGGAATATCCAGCGGGTTCCAGCGCAGGCGGTTGGGCGTCACAGCGCCCAGCGGTCCACCGGCCAATTGCCGCTCCAGCTTGACGAACGCCGGGTGATTGGCCGACGGCTGGATGCGGTACAACCAGGTGCGCCGGGCTTCGCTGCGGGCCATGGTGAAGGCGGTGCCGGAAAAGAGTTCGGTGTACAGCCCGTAGGGCGCTTTCTGCGGGGCGTTCTGGCCGACGGGCAATGCACCGGGCAAGGCTTCAGTGGCAAATTCATTGCCAAAACCCGATTGGTATTCGAGGGTCATGGATCGTCCTCTGAGCGGAAGTTGTTTTTATCGTAATCCAGTTACGCATAACGTAATTTGATACCTGTTGACCGTCAAGCTATAAAGACGCCCATTCGTCTTTCGGATTCATGCCTTCCATGGAAAAGCCGCCCGCCCCCCGCGACACCGGTAAACAGAAAGTCCGCTCGGCTGAAGTGGGCACCGACATCCTCAAGGCCCTGGCTGAACTGTCGCCGGCCACCTCGTTGTCGCGCCTGGCCGAGCACGTGCAAATGCCGGCGAGCAAGGTCCACCGCTATTTGCAGGCGCTGATTGCCTCGGGTTTTGCCGAACAGAACACCGCCACCAACCATTACGGCCTGGGCCGCGAAGCCTTGCGTGTGGGGCTGGCCGCGCTGGGCAGCATGGACGTGCTGAAAGTCGCCGCCCTGCCCCTGGCGGAACTGCGGGATGAGTTGAATGAAACCTGCTTCCTGGCCGTCTGGGGTAACCAGGGCGCGACGGTGGTGCATATCGAGCCGGCGGTGCGCGCGGTGACGGTGGTCACGCAATTGGGCTCGGTGTTGCCGTTGCTCAGTTCGTCCACCGGGCTGGTGTTCAGTGCGTTCCTGCCGTCGCGGGAAACCGTGGAGTTGCGCGAGCGGGAGATTCAGGCGGGCGTCGCCCATGCGTTGGCGGATGACCAGGAATACGCGACCACCTGTGAGCAGATCCGCCAGCGCGGCTTGCACTTTGTGCATGGTTTGCTGATGCCGGGTGTGGACGCGTTGTCGGCGCCGGTGTTCAACGCGGTCGGGCAAGTGGCGGCGGTGTTGACCGTGGTGGGGCCGACGTCGCTGTTCCATGCCGATGAAGACGGCCCGGCGGCGAAGCGTTTGCTGGCGGCGACCCAGGCGGTGAGTTGGCGCATGGGTTATCAGCCCTGACGCTCAGTATCAGGCACCCAACAGAACAAAATGTGGGAGCGGGCTTGCTCGCGAATGCAGTCTGTCAGTTAAAGCATCAGTGACTGATACACCGCATTCGCGAGCAAGCCCGCTCCCACATTTGATCTTCATTGTTTGACGAATAGTGCATGGCTTCAAGCCATCAAGCCCAGCGTCTTGGCTTTCGCCACCGCCTGGGTACGCCGCTCCACCCCCAACTTGCTGTGAATCCTCCGCGCATGGGTTTTTACCGTGTGCAGCGAGATAAACAATTGGCTGGCAATTTCCAGATTGGAATTGCCCTGGGCAATCAGTTGCAGCACCTCAAGCTCGCGCTGGCTCAGGGGATTTTCCCCCGCCGCCGCCGGGCATTCCTGCGGTTCCAGCCCCAATGCACTCAACAACCCCGGTTGCCTGAGGCGCAGCTCGCGAATCGCCTGCTGTACCTGGCAACGCCCCGCCAGTTCCAATCCGGCTTCCAGCGAGCGCACGGCCAACGGGCGATCGCCGACTTGCCAGGCCACTTCCCCCAGCACCAAGTGCAACTCCGCTTCCAGGCACAGCATGCCCCGCTGACGGGCGGCCTCCAGTAACGCACTCAGGCGGGCGACAGGCTCTTCGGCGCGATGCAATTTCACTTCGGCCAGCACCTGCAAATATTCAAGCCTGGGGATCAACTCCAGGGTGGCCGGCGGTGCTTGTTTCGCCTTGGGGCCACGGTAGTGCCGCAGCACCCGGGTCACCGCCTCCAGGGTCAGTTCGGCGCGACCCTGTTGCAGCCAGAAATGCCCGCTGAGCAACAGCAATACGGCGCGATAGACGGTGTCGGGCACCTGGCGTTGCTGCATCAGGCGTTCAGCGTCGCGCAACTGGATAAACGCCTGGGCGTAATCGCCCTTGTTGGCGGCCAATAGCGCCAGTCCCAGGTAGCCGTAGAGCACGCGTTTGTCCTGGCTGTGCAGGCACATGCCCAGGCCGGATTCGAAGCATTCGGCGGCCACGGCGTCGTGGCCCTGGCGCAGCGCCAGGTGCCCACGTCGCAAGCAAATCCGTCCCATCAACGGCCCGGCTTTAAGCCGCTGTTGCACCAACATGCGCTGCACAGTTTCCAGCAGGCTCTGGGCCCGATACGGCGCACCGCGCTGCTCCAGCAACTGCGCATGATCGAGCTCCAACAATGCCTCCAACAGCAGTGAGCCGTGGGAGCGCGCCAGGCACAACGCCTCGCGGTTCAGCGCCTGGGCCACGTCCAGCTCGCCACGCAGCAAGGCTTGCTGGGTCAGGCCCGACAGGCACATCAGGCGCGACGTCCAGGCGCTCTCGGGCAAGTCTTGCAGGGCTTCGAGAAAATGTTCCCGGGCCCGTGCGGCTTCGCCGCCCAGATGCAACAGCCAGCCCCATTGCGCCTGCCAGCGGGCCAGCAGATAACGCTGCAGGTGCGCGGTCGGTTGCGGAGTGAAACGCGCCAGTTGGTCAATGCACAACGCCGCCTGGTCGAAACGCCCGGCAAACAGCAACGCCGCCGTTACCAAGCCCACCAGTTGCGCCGAGCCCAGCATCAATTCATCGCCATGCTGCTCATGCAGGCGCAACAACAGCACCGCATTTTGCTGGCGGAACAGGTCTTCAAAACTGAAGTGCTGCAACAGGCTCACGGCAACTTCGTACTCTTCGGCCAGCAGCGCCTGCTCAAACGCGGCCTGCCAGTCCTCGGCGGCGGTAAACCATTGGCACGCGCGCCGGTGCCAGGAGCGCCTGGCTGGCCAGGGTTCGGCGCGCATCAGTTGGGCCAGTGGCGGGAAGACTTGCAGCCAATCGGTGGACTCCTCCCAGGGCTCGATAAAGGCACCCAGCGTCTGCAAGTCTCGCAGGTAGTCGCCACCGTCACCAAAGCCGAACAGGTGGTCACACAAGCTCGGGTTGAAGCGTGGCAGGTGCGCGAGCACGCGCCAGGCCTCGGCCAATTCCGGCGCCAGGCCCGTGAACAACTCGTGTTGCAGGTAGTCGAGCAAGGTTTTGTCCGGGTGCCCGTCGCCTTCAAGCAATCCGATACGCACTCCGGCGCACCAGCCGGCGCTGAACTGCAACACCTTGTCGGCGCTGGAACCGGCCAAGTGCTGGATTTCGCTGGGGTCAAACGCCAATTCGGCAGCGCTGCATTCCCACAGTTCATCATCAAGCAACAGCCGGGGCCAGTTGCAGGCCGGCCGCCGCCGCGCGCCGATCCACCAGGTCAAGGCCGGGCTGCTGGCGGCCAGGATGCGGTCAAGCAACCCATCCAGTTCAGGCGCCGGCACGCGGCAGAAGTCATCGAGAAACAACCAGGCCGGCGCTTGCCAGCGGTTCAGGGCCAGCAGCAACGTGGCCTCATCAACAAAGTCGAGGCCAAGGCTTTGCGCCAGGCGCTGACACAAATCCGAGGCCACGCCATTCAGCGGCAACCAGTACACCTGGCACTGCGAAGGCGCCTGCAACGCGCACTCGGCGAGCAATGCACTCTTGCCGCTGCCGGCCGGGGCGCAGAGCAACTTCACCCGTGCCGTGGCGTTGAGCAGCGGCACGGCCAGGCGCGGGCGCAACAGATGATGGGGAGACAAGCGTGGCATGAATCCAGGACGATCCAGACAACGGGTCATGGCGGTCATTACTGCGTCCCTGTTTTTTATTATTAGGCGGCGTGCGCCCTACCCTAGTCCTGTGGCTGGCGGTTGTTGAGGAGTATTCAGCAGGCTGATTGGCGGGCATAAAAAAGCCGGGAGCCAAAAGGCCACCCGGCACTCGTTCTAAAGGTGGAACACCGTAAATGTGGGAGCGGGCTTGCTCGCGAAGGCGGTGTATCAGTCACTGATGCT
>NZ_JBSVWQ010000275.1:0-7057 GCF_054071215.1 Pseudomonas sp. SDO5522_S412
CCAGATGCCGTGGCTGACCCACCGCGTTCGCGAGCAAGCCCGCTCCCACATTTAGACCTCATTCAGCCTGACCCACCGCTCCTCCTTGGCCGCCACCCGAATCGCCGCCGCCAACCGCTCAACCTCCCAAGCCGCCGCAAAATCCGTCCCGTCACTGCCCTTGCCGGCCAACGCCATCACCAACTCATGCACCTCCAGCGTCTTCAACTCGTTGTACCCCAACTGATGCCCCGGCGCCGGACTGAACGCCGCATACCCTGGCAACGAAGGCCCCGCCAACACCCGCTGAAACCCCTCCTGCCCAACCCGAAACAGCTGCAACTCATTCAACCGTTCCTGATCAAACAACAACGTGCCCCGCGTGCCACTGATCTCAAAGCTCAGGTGATTCTTATACCCATGCTTCAGCCAGCTACTGCTCACCGTCCCCCGTGCCCCATTGGCAAACCGCAACAACGCATGCACCTGGTCATCCACCGCAATCTCCCGCAGCGTCTCACTCCCGGCGGTGGCAGGCCGCTGCCCGTGCACCGTTTGCGTATCGGCACACACACTCACCACATCCCCCACCAAATAGCGCGCCATGGACAGTAAATGACTGCCCAGATCCGCCAACGCACCGCCGGCATGTCCCACCTCACAGCGCCACGACCACGGCGACGCCGAATCCGCCATGAAATCCTCGCTGAACTCCCCCTGAAAACTGATGATCTCCCCCAACTCACCGCGGGCGATCAACTGCCGGGCCAAGCCAATCATCGGGTTGTGCTGATAGTTGTAACCCACCCGCGTCACCACCCCGGCCTTGCTCGCCGCATCACGCATCGCGGCCGCCTGCTCCAGGCTCACCGCCAGCGGCTTCTCGCAATACACCGCCTTGCCTGCCGCCAGTGCAGCCATGGCCATGGGGTAGTGCAAATGGTTGGGAGTAGTGATGGCGACAACATCCACCTTGGGATCGTCAATCAACTGCTGCCAGTCGCCATGGGCCTGGGCAAACCCCCAGTCATTGGCGCAGCGTATTGCGCGCTCGGTATCGGCATCGGCCAGGGCGGCCAGCGTGAGCTTCACCGGCAGCTCGAACACCGCCCGCGCATTATTGAACGCCAAGGCGTGGGCACGCCCCATAAAGCCTGTACCAATCAGGCCGATTCCGAGTTCGCGCATAGCCGGGTTCCTTCGAATTATTGTATTGAGAAGCCTATTTATGGAATAAATATTCCCAAAACTCAACACATAGAATAAAAATTCATTCCAGGGCCCACACCTCACCCGTGGCGAGGGAGCTTGCTCCCGCTGGGCTGCGCAGCGGCCCCAAAAAGCGTAGGAGCGCTGCGCACTCCAGCGGAAGCAAGCCCCCTCACCCCAACAGCCCCCCTCCACGGATCACCGCCGCTGATAGCACTACATTCAGCACCGACCCAAACCCCTCCAGTTAACAAAACATAACGTAGCGCCGATTGTCAGACGATTCCAAAGCCCGCTAGGATGGCCCAGCTTGCCCAAGGCGCTCTAGATTGCAGGTTTCAGGGCTCCCCACGGCAAGACGACCTAACAATAATAAATGGGAGAAAGGTCTATGAGTGAGCCTGTCATGGGTGTGGTGTTTTTCCGCCCGAAGGCCACGCGCAGGGTCGCATTGCTGGCCACAGCGCTCTCGTTGCTGGGGGTTGTCGCGTTGTCGACACCGGCCCATGCCGCCACAGAAACCACCGCCGCCGCGGTGTTCGCCATTGACTCCCCCAAGGCCGCCAAAAGCCTGATGATCGACGTGGTCCACGCAGGCAAGCGCCTGGTCGCGGTCGGTGATCGCGGGCACATCCTCTATTCCGACGACCAGGGTGTCACCTGGACCCAAGGCAAAGTCCCCACCCGGCAACTGCTGACTGCCGTATTTTTCGCCGACGACCAACACGGCTGGGCGGTGGGCCATGACGCACAGATCCTCGCCACCACCGACGGCGGCGTGACCTGGACCCAACAATTCCAGGACCTCAAGCGCGAAGCACCGCTGCTCGACGTCTGGTTCAAGGACGCCAGCAACGGCTTTGCCGTGGGTGCCTACGGTGCGCTGATCGAAACCACCGACGGGGGCAAGACCTGGGACGACGTCAGCGAGCGCCTCGACAACGAAGACCAATACCACCTCAACGCCATCGCCCAGGTGAAAGACGCCGGGCTGTTTATCGTCGGTGAGCAGGGCAGCATGTTCCGCTCCCATGACGAGGGGCAAACCTGGGAAAAACTCGAAGGCCCCTACGAGGGCTCGCTGTTCGGCGTGATCGGCACCGCCCAGGCGCAGACGCTGTTGGCCTACGGCCTGCGTGGCAACCTGTTCCGCTCCACGGATTTTGGCAGCACCTGGGAGCCGGTGGAGCTGAACGCCACTCGTGGCGCGCTGGAATTCGGTTTGTCGGGGGCGACCCTGCTGGACGACGGTTCCATCGTGGTAGTGGGCAACGGTGGCAGCGTGGTGGTCAGCCACGACGACGGCCTGACCTTCAGCGTATTCAATCGCCCGGACCGCATTTCGCTGTCGGCGGTCACCGCGGCGGGCAACGGCAACTTGATTCTGGCGGGGCAGGGCGGCGTTCGCGTGGCCAGTCCAACCGGCGCCGAGCCGACAAAACAATAAGAAGGCGGGGACACAATGAGCAGTCATCATAACGACAAGGCCACGTTTCTCGAGCGCCTGATTTTCAATAACCGCCCGGCAGTCATCACGATCTGCCTGCTGGTGAGTATTTTCCTGTTCTGGCAGGCGACGTTGATTCGCCCGTCCACCAGCTTCGAAAAAATGATCCCCCTCCAGCACCCCTTCATCGAGAGGATGATGGAGCACCGCAACGACCTGGCGAACCTGGGCAACACGGTGCGCATCTCGGTGGAAGCCAAGGACGGTGACATCTTCACGAAGGAGTACATGGAGACCCTGCGCCAGATCAACGACGAGGTGTTCTACATCTCCGGCGTCGACCGCTCCGGCCTCAAGTCCCTGTGGAGCCCCAGCGTGCGCTGGACCGAAGTTACCGAAGAAGGCTTTGCCGGCGGTGAAGTGATCCCGCAGAGCTACAACGGCTCGCCGGAAAGCCTCGACCAGTTGCGCAACAACGTGCTGAAGTCCGGGCAGGTCGGGCGGTTGGTGGCCAACGACTTCAAGTCGAGCATCGTCGACATTCCGCTGCTGGAGTCCTATCCGGACCCACAGGACCAGGGCAAGCTGCTGGCCCTGGACTACCGTAAGTTCTCCCATGAGCTCGAAGACAAGATCCGCGACAAGTTCGAAGCGCAGAACCCCAACGTCAAGATCCACATTGTCGGTTTTGCCAAGAAGGTCGGCGACCTGATCGACGGCCTGGTGATGGTGGTGATGTTCTTCGGTATCGCCTTCGTCATCACCCTGGTGCTGCTGCTGTGGTTCACCAACTGCCTGCGCAGTACCGTCGCGGTGTTGAGCACCACGCTGGTGGCGGTGATCTGGCAGCTCGGGCTGATGCATGCCCTGGGTTTCGGGCTGGATCCCTACTCGATGCTCGTGCCGTTCCTGATCTTCGCCATCGGTATTTCCCACGGCGTACAGAAGATCAACGGCATCGCCCTGCAATCCAGTGATGCCGACAACGCCCTGACCGCGGCCCGGCGTACCTTCCGCCAGCTGTTCCTGCCGGGCATGATCGCGATCCTCGCCGATGCGGTCGGTTTTATCACCCTGTTGATCATCGATATCGGCGTGATCCGCGAGCTGGCAATCGGTGCTTCGGTGGGTGTGGCGGTCATCGTGTTCACCAACCTGATCCTGCTGCCGGTGGCGATCTCCTATGTCGGCATCAGCAAACGCGCCATCGCCAAGAGCAAGAAGGATGCGCACCGCGAACACCCGTTCTGGCGCCTGCTGTCGAAGTTCGCCAGCCCTAGGGTCGCGCCGGTGTCGATTGCCCTGGCGCTGATCGCCTTTGGTGGCGGCCTCTGGTACAGCCAGAACCTGAAGATCGGTGACCTCGACCAGGGTGCACCCGAACTGCGTCCTGACTCGCGCTACAACAAGGACAACAACTTCATCATCAACAACTACTCCACCAGCTCCGACGTGCTGGTGGTGATGGTCAAGACCCCGCCCGAAGGCTGCTCGCGGTATGAAGCCATGGCGCCCATCGACCAGTTGATGTGGAAGATGCAGAACACCGAGGGCGTGCAGTCGGCCATCTCGCTGGTGACCGTGTCCAAGCAGATGATCAAGGGCATGAACGAGGGCAACCTGAAATGGGAAACCCTGTCGCGCAACCCGGACGTGCTGAACAACTCCATTGCCCGTGCCGATGGCCTGTATAACAACAATTGCTCCCTGGCGCCGGTGCTGGTGTTCCTCAACGACCACAAGGCCGAAACCCTCGACCGCGCGGTGCATGCGGTGCAGGACTTCGCCAAGGAGAACAACAAGGACGGCCTGGAATTCATCCTCGCCGCCGGTAACGCCGGGATCGAGGCGGCCACCAACGAGGTGATCAAGGAGTCCGAGCTGACCATCCTGATCCTGGTGTACCTGTGCGTGGCCACCATGTGCATGATCACCTTCCGCTCGTGGGCGGCGACCCTGTGCATCGTGCTGCCGCTGGTGCTGACCTCGGTGCTGGGCAACGCGCTGATGGCGTTTATGGGCATCGGCGTCAAGGTCGCGACCTTGCCGGTGGTGGCGCTGGGGGTAGGGATCGGCGTGGACTACGGCATCTACATCTACAGCCGCCTGGAGAGTTTCCTGCGGGCCGGCCTGCCGTTGCAGGAAGCCTATTACCAGACGCTCAAGTCCACCGGTAAAGCCGTGCTGTTCACCGGCCTGTGCCTGGCAATCGGCGTATGCACCTGGATCTTCTCGGCCATCAAGTTCCAGGCCGACATGGGGCTGATGCTGACCTTCATGCTGCTGTGGAACATGTTCGGCGCGCTGTGGCTGCTGCCGGCGCTGGCACGCTTCCTGATCAAGCCCGAGAAGCTGGCGGGGCAGAAAGGCAATTCGCTGTTCGCCCACTGATCCAACGCTGTTTGCCAAAACGCCGTGGCCTGTGCCACGGCGTTTTGCATTGCGCGGGCTTAGGCCGATGCAACGATTTGACCTATCATGAGGTCTTTCCTCTTGATGATTGATGGTTATGACTGCCGACACCGCTACCTTGCCCGACGCTTTTGAAGACTGCCAGATGGTCGAAATCGATGGCCTGCACAGCTTCGATTTCAGCCTGGATGACCAGACGTTATCGATCATCTGCATGGACGGTCGCGCCGAGAAGCGCTGGAGTTTCACCCTGGAGCAAGTCAAGGCGGCGACCTTTGATCAAACCCTGCAAAGCTGGACCCTTACCGGTGACTCGGGCGAACACCGCCTGGTCTGCATGAGCGGCGTCACCGGCAACAATAATGACGAGGATGAAGCGGATGATGATGCGTAAATTCTGGCCCCTGCTGATGGCCGGCAGCGTAGGCGCAATGTCGGTCCAGGCTGCGCCGGTGGACACCTATGAGTTGCTGGTGGGCAGCTACACCGCCGGCACCAGTGAAGGTATCTACCGCTTGCAGTTCGACAGCCGTACCGGGCAGTTCAACGGCCAGCCGGTGCTCGCCGCCAAGGCGGCCAACCCGTCGTGGCTGACCCTGTCCAAGGACCAGAAGCACCTGTTTGTGGTCAACGAAAACGGCCCGGGCCAAAAAGACCCGGTGGGGCGCGTCAGCAGCTACAGCATCGACCCGAAGAACCATCAACTGACCCTGATCAACCAGGTGCAGAGCCTGGGCAACGAGCCGACCCATTCCAGCCTGGCCAGTGACGGACGCTACCTGTTCGTGGCCAACTATTCGGTGCTGGAAGATCCGGGCGGAAGCCTCGCGGTGTTGCCGGTAGATGCCCAGGGCAAGCTGTCGCCGCCGGTGCAGTTGAGCGGGCACCCGGCCAGCCGGGTCAACCCGGAGCGCCAGGCGTCCAATCATGTGCATTCGGTGGTGTCTTCGCCGGACGGCAAATACGTGTTTGTCCAGGACCTGGGGGCGGACAAGATCTTTGCCTACCACTACGACCCCAAGGCCAACCATGAACTGCCGCTGACCCCGGCCGACCCTGCGTTTGTGCAATTGCCACCGGGCAGCGGCCCGCGGCACCTGCTGTTCACCGCAGACGGCAAGCACGCGTGGCTGACCACCGAGATGAGCGCGCAAGTGGCGGTGTTCGACTACAACGATGGCGAGCTGACCCAGAAGCAACTGGTCAACTTCGCGGATGGCCAGCCGGTGTCCGACAAGGCCGGTGCTGCACTGCACACCTCAAGCGACGGCAAGTTCCTCTACGTGAGCAACCGTGGCACCGCCAACCAGATGTTGGTGTTTGCCATCGACCCGGCCACTGCGCAGCTCAAAGAGATCCAGCGCCGATCGGTGGAAGGTGACCATCCCCGGGAGTTCGCCCTGGACCCCAGCGGCAAGTTCCTGCTGATCGCCAACCAGAAGAGCAACGAGATTGTGGTCGTCGAGCGCGATCCCAAGACCGGTCTTTTGGGCAAAACCGTGCAGAAACTGGCGATTGATGCCCCCAGCGACCTCAAGTTCCTGGTGCGGCAATAAGCCACAGGCCCCGCAGTGCGGGGCCTGACTTGTTGTATTAATACTATTAATAGCGGCTAGTGTTTCAATGAATTTCTAAGGCTAACCCCTCGGGCGTAAGTTTGGTTCCAAGGCCAACACAGGCCACCAAGCCAACCGAACACAAGGGTTACCGACATGAACTTCAATCTTTTCTCGATCATCGCCGCTTCCGCTGTTTCCGCCACCGTAGCGTTGCCAGCCAGCGCCAGTGTTGAAATCAGCAGCAAAAAAACCAGCACCAGCGCCTACACCCAGAAATACCTGCAACAAAGCGCCAACTTCTATGCAGCGCTGGACCACAAAATCCAGAACTGATCTTGAAGCTGATGAAGATCAAATGTGGGAGCGGGCTTGCTCGCGAAAGCGGTAGGTCAGTCTCCCCCCGGGATGACCTATACCCCACCCTCCCTCACCAACCCCCCCCCCCACCTTT
>NZ_JBSVWQ010000276.1:0-6917 GCF_054071215.1 Pseudomonas sp. SDO5522_S412
GTGGTGGGGCAAAGCGTTTTTTGGTTACTTTTTTAGGCGTTTGTAAAAAAGTGACTCGCTGTAAGAGCGAAACCATAAGTAGCCGTTACCGCAGCAACGGATATGTACACAAATCAAAAAATCCAAATCAAAAAATCCAAAACAAAAAAAAGGCGACCGAAGTCGCCCAAAATGCCTTGCGTGCTCATGTATCCGAAAAGACCTAAGGCCTCTTACGCTTATTAGCGTCTTTCCAGATAAAAATTCCAAACCCTACAAAGAACATCACCATGAGGCCAACCGTTAGCACTCCGGCAAACACCACATTATCGAAAAACATGACCGGCCTCCTGCACTTGCCCTGTTGCGATAGGGCTAAGTTAACCAAGAAGACGAAAGAAGAAATTGACGAGGATCAATGTCGCCCGCGACGGAGCGTAAAGAAGGGAAATAACTGACCTGCATCAAACGATGCAGGCTATATCAACGCTTTTTCGGTTTGCTTTTCGGCTTTTTCTTGGGCTTCCCCAACGGCATCGCCTGTTCAAACGCCTGGCGCACTTCATTCAGTCGCTTGTCATTCAGATCATGAACACGTTTGGCCCGTTCGGCATTCAGGTCAATCAGCTTGTCATCGTCACTCATGGCTTGGCTTACGTAATGGCTTGGATGCCCCAATAATGCGTCCTGCGCCAATCCCGCGTAAACAAAATCGATGTCATCCCGCGCATTTGCCCGCAAAATCCCCCCATCCCACCCCCTCACACAGAGCGTTCGACGTGGCACTGCACAAGGACCTTCCCCCACTCCTGGCCCTGCGCGCCTTTGAGGCCGTGGCCCGGCATTTGAGTTTTATCAAGGCCGCCGCCGAGCTGTCAGTGACCCAAAGCGCCCTCAGCCATCAAGTGCAGAAACTCGAACAGCACCTGGGCAAACCGCTGTTTATCCGACGCACCCGCGCCATCGATCTGACCGAAGACGGCCAACACTACTACGACCAGATCCGCCCCGCCCTCGACACCATCGCCGCCGCCACCCGCCAGCAGCAAACACCGCCCGCCACCAGCGTACTGCGCGTCGGCCTGCTCGCCTCGTTCGCCACCTTGTGGCTGGCACCGCGCCTGGCGGGGTTTCTCAGCCGCTACCCACACATCCAGGTGGAGTTGGTGCCGGCGATTCAGCTGGCAGATGTCGCCGCCGCCGAGGTCGACCTGGCGATTCGCTACGGCAAGGGCGACTGGACCGACGTGCAGGCCACGCGCCTGATGAGCGAAACACTGTCACCCGTCTGCAGCCCTGCGTTCAAGGCCAGCCAACTGGCCAATGGCCCGCTGCTGATGGCCACCTCGCACCGCCCTTTCGAGTGGACCGACTGGTCCCGGCATTATCAGGTGGATGTGGAGCACTACCCCAAGGCGCTGCTGCACGACTACAACATCGTGGTCGAAGCCGCCGTCGCCGGCCAGGGCATCGCCATGGGCCGCCACCGCCTGATCGAACGCAGGCTCAAGGAAGGCACATTGGTGGAGGCCTTCGACTGGCCGCCCTATCAAAGCGAGATCGGTTACTGGCTGATTGCCCCGCATGGCGAAACCAGCACGGCGGCCGCTTGTTTCAGTGAATGGCTGCGGGAAATCTGTGCCGACGCATGAGTTATTTCGATACGTCGAGTTAAATCTATCCGTTTGTCGGCGAAAATCGCCCCGCCCATGCTGAAGACTCTTTCCAAGAGGATTCACCATGAGCCACTCCATCTCACAACGCGTACAAGCCCTCGGCCTGAGCCTGCCGACACCCAGCCAGCCGATTGCCAACTACGTCAATTACGTGATCAGCCAGAACCAGCTGTTCATCTCCGGCCAAATCCCGCTGCTGGACGGCAAACCGACTTACATCGGAAGACTCGGCGAATCCATCAGCGAAGACGAAGGCGCCAAGGCCGCCGAACTCGCGGCGTTGGGCCTGCTGGCACAATTAAGCGATGCCCTTGGCGATGACCTGTCGCGGCTGGTGCGCATCATTCGGTTGGGCGTATTTATCGCCAGCAGCGGTGATTTCCAGCGCCAGGGTGCAGTCGCCAATGGCGCTTCGAACTTGCTGGTCAACGCCCTCGGCGACAAAGGCCGGCATGCCCGTACGGCCGTGGGCGTCGCCAGCTTGCCGGGCGGCGTAGCCGTGGAGATCGACGCGATTTTCGAGTTGCAGCCGTGACTGCGCTGTCCCTGACCGAGGTCCGGGAGCTGCGGGACGAAACGCCGGGCTGCCAGTCCGGCATCGTCCACTTCAACCACGCCGGGGCCTCCCTGCCCAGCCAAGGGACGCTTGATGCAATCATTGACCAGTTGCAGCGCGAAGCCCGCGACGGCCCGATGGAGGCCGGCGAACATGGCGCACTGCTGACAGAAAAAGCCCGTCGCGCCGCCGCGCAACTGCTCAATGCACCCGTGTCATCGATTGCCTTCGCCAGCAGTGGCTCGACCGCCTGGAGCATGGCGTTCCAGGCGTTGGGCCCGTGGCAGCCAGGCGACCGCATTCTGGTGGGCCGCCACGAATGGGGCGGCAACCTGGCGAGCATGCAGACGGCCGTGCAATCGGGTGCACAAGTAGAAGTGATCCCCTGCGATGAAACCGGCGCGGTATCCGTCGCCGGCCTGGAAGCCATGCTCGACGCCCGGGTGCGGTTGATCGACCTGACCTGGCTCCCCGCCAACAGCGGCTTGATCAACCCGGCCGAGGCCATCGGCGCGTTGGCCAGGCGTCATGGCATTGCCTATTTCATCGACGCCGGGCAAGCCATCGGCCAGGTGCCGGTGGATGTGCAAGCGCTGCACTGCGATGTGCTCAAGGGCGCCGGGCGCAAGCATCTGCGCGGCCCACGGGGGACCGCCCTGCTCTATGTGCGGCCGGATTTTCTCGAGCGCTTGAACCCGGCCCAACGCGATGTGTTTTCGGCGCCCTGGAGCCCTGCGGGATTTGACTTGCGCAACGACGCCAGGCGCTTTGAAACCAGCGAAGTGTCGTTCGCCTTGCTGGCAGGCCTGGGCAATGCGTTGCTGGAGGTCAATCGATTGGGGGTCGAGCGGGTCCGCGAGACGGTCCGGCTGTTAAGCGACACAATCCGTGAACAATTGCGCCGAATCGACGGGATTACCTTGCATGACCTGGGAACCAGCGCAAACCAGTCCGGCCTGATCGCGTTCAACCTGGCCGGCTGGGACGCCTTCGAGCTCAAGCGCCGCCTGGGCCTCAAGCGGATCAACATCGGTGCCAATGGCGTGCCCTACACTCCACTGGACATGCAGGCCCGCGAGCTGGACAGCGTGGCGCGAATCTCCGTGAGCTACCTCAATACGGCGCAAGACATCGAGCAACTGATCGCCGCCCTGCGCGAACTGCGGGATTAAACCTCGACGTCCACCCACAAGCCTTGCCGTGGTGCGTCTTCAATCAACGGCACCACCGGCACGGTGTTGTCGGCGTTGAGTTCGTCACCGGGAACAGCCAGGTGCTCCTGCGAGTCTTCATCGGCTTCGCGGCGACGCTTTTGCTGTTCCTGCTGGCGACGCTGCTCCTCGCGCAGCAGCAAAGCCGCTTCCTCGGGATCGCGCTTTTGCAGGTCGATGGTACTTTCGTTGGAGCCTGGCTGAACCGGCGCCACGGGCGGGATATCCGGCTTCTGGCGCACCGGGTCAAGCTGCGACGTGACCGGCACAACACTCAAGGGCAGCATGGGTGGCAGCATATTATTAGTCTCCTGTTCAGCAGACTGTCGGCTGCGTGGGTGACGACTTGAGCGTCAAGCCGCCAACTTGTGAACCAATCGTCATCTATCCGACGAAGATACCGCCCTTTTTCTTGCCGCTTGTAGCTTAAAGCTCGAAGCTGCACCTATTCCTTTTGGTCTGGAAGCCGTGTTCCGTTAGAATAGTCGGCTTTTTCACGGCGGGAGTCAGGCAGCATGGCGCAGCAGTATCAACCGGGGCAACGCTGGATTAGTGACAGCGAAGCAGAGCTGGGGTTAGGCACCGTTCTGGCACAGGACGGCCGCTTGTTAACCGTGCTCTATCCGGCCACTGGCGACACTCGCCAGTATGCGCTACGGAATGCGCCCCTCACTCGCGTGAGGTTTTCGCCGGGTGACACCATCACCCATTTCGAAGGCTGGAAAATGACCGTGCAAGAAGTCGACGACGTCGACGGCCTGCTGGTCTACCACGGCCTCAATGGGCAAAACGAGCAGGTCACCCTGCCGGAAACCCAGCTCTCGAACTTCATCCAGTTCCGCCTGGCCAGCGACCGTCTGTTCGCCGGCCAGATCGACCCGCTGCCCTGGTTCTCCCTGCGCTACCACACCCTGGAACACACCAGCCGCCAGTTGCAGTCCTCGCTCTGGGGCCTGGGCGGCGTACGTGCGCAACCGATCGCGCACCAACTGCACATCGCCCGTGAAGTTGCCGACCGTATCGCGCCGCGGGTTCTGCTGGCGGACGAAGTGGGCCTGGGCAAGACCATCGAAGCCGGCCTGGTGATCCATCGCCAGTTGCTGTCGGGTCGCGCCAACCGCGTGTTGATCCTGGTGCCGGAAAACCTCCAGCACCAGTGGCTGGTGGAAATGCGCCGCCGCTTTAACCTGCAGGTCGCACTGTTCGATGAAGAGCGCTTTATCGAAAGCGATGCCACCAACCCGTTCGAAGACACCCAGCTCGCGCTGGTGGCCCTGGAATGGCTGGTGGACGACGAGAAGGCCCAGGACGCGCTGTTCGCGGCCGGCTGGGACCTGCTGGTGGTCGACGAAGCGCACCACCTGGTCTGGCACGAAGAAAAAGCCAGCCCCGAGTACTCGCTGGTGGAACAACTGGCCGAAGTGATTCCGGGCGTGCTGCTGCTCACCGCAACCCCTGAGCAACTGGGCCAGGACAGCCACTTCGCGCGCCTGCGCCTGCTGGACCCGAACCGTTTCCACGACCTGCACGCCTTTCGCGCCGAGAGCGAAAACTATCGCCCGGTGGCCGAAGCCGTCCAGGAACTGCTGGACAAGGGCCGTCTCTCGCCCGCCGCCCACAAGACCATCCAGGGCTTCCTCGGCGACGAAGGCGAAGCGCTGCTGACCGCCGTCAACGATGGCGACGCCGAAGCCAGTGCCCGCCTGGTCCGCGAACTGCTGGACCGCCACGGCACCGGCCGCGTGCTGTTCCGCAACACCCGCGCCGCGGTGCAAGGTTTCCCGGAGCGCAAGCTGCACGCCTACCCGCTGCCGTGCCCGGACGAATACCTCGAGCTGCCCCTGGGCGAGCACGCCGAGCTGTACCCGGAAGTCAGCTTCCAGTCGCAGCCGGACGTCGATGAAGAACAACGCTGGTGGCGTTTCGACCCGCGCGTCGAGTGGCTGATCGATCAGCTGAAAATGCTCAAGCGCACCAAAGTCCTGGTGATCTGCGCCCACGCCGAAACCGCCATGGACCTGGAAGACGCCCTGCGCGTGCGCTCCGGCATCCCGGCCACGGTGTTCCACGAGGGCATGAACATCCTCGAGCGCGACCGCGCTGCCGCCTACTTTGCGGACGAAGAATTCGGCGCCCAGGTGCTGATCTGCTCGGAAATCGGCAGTGAAGGCCGCAACTTCCAGTTCTCCCACCACCTGGTGCTGTTCGACCTGCCGTCCCACCCGGACTTGCTGGAACAGCGGATCGGCCGTCTGGACCGGATCGGCCAGAAACATGTAATCGAACTGCACGTGCCGTACCTGGAAACCAGCCCGCAAGAGCGCCTGTTCCAGTGGTACCACGAGGCGCTGAACGCGTTCCTCAACACCTGCCCGACCGGCAACGCCTTGCAGCACCAGTTCGGCCCGCGCCTGCTGCCGCTGCTGGAAAACGCCGACGACGGCGAGTGGCAAGGGCTGATCGACGAAGCCCGTGCCGAGCGCGAGCGCCTCGAAGCCGAACTGCACACCGGCCGTGACCGTTTGCTGGAGCTCAACTCCGGCGGTGCCGGTGAAGGTGATGCGCTGGTGGAAGCGATCCTTGAGCAAGACGACCAGTTCACCCTGCCGATCTACATGGAAACCCTGTTCGACGCCTTTGGCATCGACAGCGAAGACCATTCGGAAAACGCACTGATTCTCAAGCCCAGCGAAAAAATGCTCGACGCCAGCTTCCCCCTGGGCGACGACGAAGGTGTGACCATCACCTACGACCGCAACCAGGCGCTGTCCCGCGAAGACATGCAGTTCATCACCTGGGAACACCCGATGGTGCAGGGCGGCATGGACCTGGTGCTGTCCGGTTCCATGGGCAACACCGCCGTGGCGCTGATCAAGAACAAGGCGCTCAAGCCGGGCACCGTGTTGCTGGAACTGCTCTACGTCAGCGAAGTGGTTGCTCCGCGTTCGCTGCAGTTGGGCCGTTACCTGCCACCGGCGGCACTGCGTTGCCTGCTGGATGCCAATGGCAATGACCTGTCGGGCCGCGTGTCGTTCCTGACCTTGAATGACCAGCTGGAAAGCGTGCCGCGGGCCAGCGCCAACAAGTTCGTGCAGGCCCAGCGCGACCAGCTGACGCCGCGGATCAACGCCGGTGAGGAGAAGATTGCCCCGCGTCACGCCGAGCGTGTGGCCGAGGCTCAACGTCGCCTGGCGGCGGATACCGACGAAGAACTGGCGCGCCTGACCGCGTTGCAAGCGGTCAACCCGACCGTGCGCGACAGCGAACTGGTTGCCCTGCGCCAACAGCGCGAGCAAGGCCTGGCGATGCTCGACAAGGCGGCGCTGCGACTGGAAGCGATTCGGGTGTTGGTCGCGGGCTAACTTCGCCGCCCTACCCTGACAAACAAAAAGGCCCGCGCAATGCGGGCCTTTTTTATTCACTGTAGACATCGTTGTTATTGATGACCTCTTCGCGAGCAAGCCCGCTCCCACATTTGACCGAGTTCCATCTTGA
>NZ_JBSVWQ010000277.1:0-6889 GCF_054071215.1 Pseudomonas sp. SDO5522_S412
TCTGGTACACCGCTTTCGCGAGCAAGCCCGCTCCCACATTGGTTTGTGGTGTTGGTTGGATCAGGTTGCAGGCACCACTTCCCGGGTCTTCTCCCGCCCCAGCACCAAACTGCACAACGCCGGCAAGAACAGCAACGTCAACACTGTCCCCACCAGCACCCCGCCAATCAACACATACGCCAGCGACGACCAGAACACCGACAGTGTCAGCGGAATAAACGCCAGCGCCGCCGCCAGCGCGGTCAGGATCACCGGGCGTGCCCGGCGCACCGTGGCCTCGATGATCGCCTCGCGAATCACCATGCCCTGGTCCTGGTTCTGCCGAATCTGGTCGGTAAAGATCAGCGTATTGCGCATCAGGATCCCGCCAATCCCGATCAGCCCCAATATTGCGTTGAACCCGAACGGCTGGTTGAACAGCAGCAACGTCGGCACCGCCCCGATCAGCCCCAGCGGCGCGGTGGCGAACACCATGAACATCACCCCGAACGAACGCACCTGGAACATGATCACGGTCAACGTCAGCAGAATCATGATCGGGAACAGTGCCGCCAGCGCCACGTTGGCCTTGGCGCTTTCCTCCACCGGGCCGCCGATGACGATCTGATACCCGGACGGCAGCTTGGCGATCAGGGGTTGCAGGTCCTTGTACACCGCCATTTCCACATCTGGCGGCTGGGTGCCGTCGACGATGTCGGCGCGCACTTCCACGGTCAGTGCGCGATTGCGGCGCTTGAGGATCGGTTCTTCCATCACCGCCTGGAAATGCCCGACCTGGGCCAATGGCACCGAGACACCGGCACTGTTGGTCAGGGTCATATTGTCCAGGTTGCCGAGGTCTTCGCGCTGGCTGCCCTGGGAGCGGGCAACCACTGAAACGGTGCGATTGCCTTCGCGCACTTCGGTAATCGGGTTGCCGCTGAGCAACGCGTTGAGCTGGGATTTCACCCCGTCGGGGGTAAAGCCCAGCAGGCGCAGGCGGTCCTGGTCGAGTACCAGGCGGTAACTGCTGGCGCGTTCGCCCCAGTCGAGGAAGCTGTCCCGCGTGAGTGTGTTGGCCGCGACCACTTGGCGCACGTCTTCAGACAGGCTGCGCAGCACATTCAGGTCGGGACCGGACACGCGAAACACCACCGGGAAGGGCACCGGCGGGCCGAATACCAACTGGGTGACGCGCACCCGCGCCGATGGAAATTCGCCGGCCGCGATGCGTTCAGCCATGCGTTTTTTCAGGCTGTCCCGGGCATGGGCGTCGGCGGTCTGCACGATCAACTTGGCGAAGGCGGGATCTGGCAGCTCAGGGTTCAGCGACAGGAAAAACCGTGGTGCACCACCGCCGACATAGGTGTCGACCATCACGGTTTGCGGCTCCTCCATCAACGCCTTTTCCACCTGCGCCGCTACCGCCTCGGTGCTTTTGAAGGCGCTGCCCGGTGGCATGTACACCTCCAGAATCAGCTCGGAACGGTCGGAGTTGGGAAAGAACTGCTTCTTCACCACGCCCATGCCCAGGCCACAC
The DNA here is from genome assembly GCF_054071215.1 of Pseudomonas sp. SDO5522_S412. Taxonomy (NCBI): domain Bacteria; kingdom Pseudomonadati; phylum Pseudomonadota; class Gammaproteobacteria; order Pseudomonadales; family Pseudomonadaceae; genus Pseudomonas; species Pseudomonas sp. SDO5522_S412. Next base: position 1,520 of record NZ_JBSVWQ010000277.1, read on the forward strand.
AGCACAAAGGCCGCCACCACCAGCCCGGTGACCAGCCAGCGTCTGCGCACGCAAGCATCCACCAGGCGCCGCAGTTTCTGGTAATAGCGCCCGGCGTAAATTGCGTCGTGGCCGCCGACAACCGGCTTGATGTGCGGCAGCAGCTTGACCCCCAGGTACGGGGTGAACACCACCGCCACCAGCCACGAGGCGATCAGCGCAAAACCGACGATCCAGAAAATATTCCCGGCATATTCACCGGCCCCCGAGCGGGCAAAACCCACCGGCAGGAAGCCGATAATCGTCACCAGCGTGCCCGTGAGCATCGGCGCGGCGGTGGAACTCCAGGCGAAGGTGGCCGCGTGGATCCGGTCAAAACCTTCCTCGAGTTTGACCACCATCATCTCGATCGCAATGATCGCGTCGTCCACCAGCAGGCCCAGGGAAATGATCAACGCACCCAGGGTCACCCGGTCGAATTCGCGACCGGTCATCAACATGATCACAAACACGATCGACAAGGTCAGCGGCACCGCAGCGGCCACCACCAGCCCGACGCGGAACCCCAGGGCCAGCAGGCTGATGACCATTACCACCGCGAGGGCGACGAAGAACTTCAGCATGAACTCGTTGACCGCCAGGCTGATGTTTTTCGCCTGGTCGGAGACCTTGGCGAAGTTGACCCCCAGCGGCAGGTCGGCCTGGATTTTCGCTTCCTGGGCCTTGAGGGCCTTGTCCAGTTCCAGGCCGTTCCAGTGCTTCTCCATGATCACCCCGAGCATCAGCGAGGGGTCGCCCTGATGACGGATACGGTAGCTGGGCGGGTCTTCATAACCCCGGCTGACGGTGGCCACATCGGCGATGCGCAGCAGCTTGCCGTTGGCTTCCAGCGGGACGTTTTCGATCAGCGCCAGGCTGTCGAAGGCCCCGTCGATGCGGATATAGGCGCGTGCCCCGGCGGTCTCGACAAAGCCTGAAGGCGCCACGGCATTCTGGTCGGCGAGGGCGGCGAAGATCTGCTCGGGCTTGATGCCCAAGGTGGCCAGGCGCTCATAGGAAAACTCGACGAAGATCCGCTGCGCCTGTTCGCCGAGGATATTGACCTTCTTCACTCCCGGCAGATTGAGCAGGCCCTGGCGCATGTCCTCGGCCATTTGCACCAGTTGCCGGTGGGGCAGGTGTTCGGCCTCCAGCGCGTACAGGGAAAAGTATACGTCGGAGTATTCATCGTTGAAAAACGGCCCGATCACCCCCTTGGGCAACTTCGCGGCTTCGTCGCTGAGCTTTTTGCGGGTCTGGTAGAACAGGTCCTGGATCTCGCTGGGGCGGGTGGACTCCAGGTACGTCATGCGCATCGAGACGAAGCCCGGTTGGGCGATGGTTTCGACGCGGTCGTAATAGTCCAGCTCCTGCAGGCGTTTTTCCAAGCGGTCGGCCACTTGCTCCTGCATCTCTTGCGCGGTGGCGCCGGGCCAGGCGGCGGTGATGGTCATGACCTTGACGGTGAACGAAGGGTCTTCGGCGCGCCCCAGTTTGCCAAAGGCAAAGACCCCGGCGGCGAGGATCGCGATGATCAGGAACAGCGTGACCGCGCGATGCTTGACCGCCAGTTCGGAGAGGTTGATCCCGCGCATTATCAGGGTTCCTGCTGACGGTTGAGGGCCAATACCTGGGCCGGCAACAGGCGTACCGCGTCACCGCTGTGCAGCAGGTGCGCGCCGAGGGCGACGACTACTTGGCCGGGGTCCACGCCACTGTCCAGCAACGCGTCCTCCTGGCCGAGGCTGGCGACGTTGACCGGGGCGAAGCTGACCTTGTCATCGGCGCCAATCACCCACACACCGGTGCCTTTGCCGGCATCCTGCAGCGCCCCGATGGGCACGCGGGTCTGTTGCGCCTGGCCGTTACCTTGCAGGCGCACGGTGATGGTCGAGCCGAGAGCGAAGCGGTCGACGGGGCCATGCAATACATAGCGGGCCCGGTAGGTGCGGGTGGTCGGGTCGGCGCTGGCAGACAGCTCGCGCAACGTGGCGGTCACTGCCTGCTCAGGGGCGCCGAAGGGGAACGCCAGGGCTTTTTGCGAAGCCTGGTCGCGCTGGTTTTCCGGCAGGTTGACGATGGCTTCCCGGGCGCCGTCGTGGGCCAGGCGCGCCACCACTTGCCCCTCGGCGACCACTTGGCCGCGGTCCACCCGCACGTCGGTGATGATGCCGTCGCTGTCGGCCCTGAGCACCGAGTAGGTGCGGCGGTTTTCGATCTGGCTGGCGTCGGATTGTGCGGAGGCCAGTTCGGCTTCGGCCACCCGCAGATTGGTGGCGGACTGGTCGAAAATCTGCCGCGACACGGCGCCGGTATTGGCCAGGCGCTGGTAGCGGGATTCATCGTCCCGGCGTTGGCGCAGTTGCGCCTGGGCCGCATTGACGCGGTTTTTTGCCGAACGCAGGGCCAGTTCGAAGTCGCCGATATCCAGCACCAGCAAAGTGTCGCCACGGTTGACGTGCTGGCCGGGATCAACCTTGCGCTCGATCACCTTGCCGCTGACGCGAAACCCCAGGTCACTTTCCGTGCGCGCGGCCACTACGCCGGTGTAGGCGCTTTGCTGGCTGCCGGCGGCTTCGACCTTGGCGGCCAGCACCGGGCGGGGCAGGGGCGCTTCGGCGACGGGGTCGGCCTTGTTATTGCAGCCACTGAGTACCGCCAGCAGGGCCAGGGGGGTGAGAAGACGCAGGGGGAGAGGGTTCATGTCGGGCTCCGTGGGGCGGGGTGAGCTAAAAATTACGCTTGTAATATTTGTCGCCATATTATGGTCGAAATATAAAATAATCCAGCCCGCGAGTATTTGTTCCACTGGTGGGACGATCAGGGCCGATTTTGCCGTCTAGCGCGGAATTGGTATCGGATTTAAGGTGTATCCATTACTGGAGACACATATGAAAAAGATCATCGGCATCTACACCAGCCCACGTGGCCATTGGGTCGGCGACGGCTTTCCGGTTCGCACGCTGTTTTCCTACGACACCATGGGCAAGCAGATCAGCCCGTTCCTGTTGCTGGATCACGCCGGTCCTGCGGCGTTCACCCCGACCGAGCAACGTCGCGGCGTGGGCCAGCATCCTCATCGCGGTTTTGAAACCGTGACCATCGTCTACAAGGGCGAAGTCGAGCACCGCGATTCCACCGGCGCCGGCGGCACCATCGGCCCGGGCGATGTGCAATGGATGACAGCCGCCAGGGGCATCATTCACGAGGAGTTTCACTCCGAGGCGTTCGCCCGCAGCGGCGGGGCCCTGGAAATGGTCCAGTTGTGGGTCAACCTGCCGGCCAGGGACAAAATGACCGACGCCGGTTACCAGACCATCCTCGATGGCGATATTCCGACGCTGCCCCTGGCCGACCACGCCGGCAGCCTGCGCTTGATCGCGGGCGAGTTCGACGGGGTCAAAGGCCCGGCTCGTACCTTCACACCGATCGACGTGTGGGACATGCGCCTCAAAGCCGGCCGCTCTGTGACGCTGGACCTGCACGCCGGGCGCAACACCGCGCTGGTGGTGTTGCGCGGCACGGTGCGGATCAACGGCACTGAAGTGGCGCGGGAAGGGCAGTTGGCACTGTTCGAGCGCGATGGCACGCAACTGCGCCTCGAGTCCAGCGACGACGCCATGGTGCTGTTGCTCAGCGGCGAGCCGATCGACGAACCCATCGTCGGCCACGGCCCGTTTGTGATGAACACCGAGCAGGAAATCCACCAGGCGTTTGCCGACTATCAGTCCGGGCAATTCGGGCAGATGCAGCGCTAGGGCGCTATACCCTCCAAAGGCATTTCATGCGATCTTCATGGCATTCGCCCTGGAGTCGCCTGAATGCCCTCATTTATCTCCGATCACCCGATGTTCTGTGCCTTGGCGCTGGTGCTGATCGATATTGCCGTATGGCGTTTGATCTCTGCCGATTTCGCCAATTGGAAGCTGGCGGCGCGGCTGGTGATCTTTGCGGTGTTCAGCGCCGTGCTGTTCAACGAAGGCATGAACCCGATGCAGGTCGCGCCGTTCGGCGACAACGTGGCGCTGCATTTGGCGGCAACGGCGTTCCAGATCGGCTGGTGGTTGTTTGCGGCGCGCACCCTCACGGTATTGCTCGGCGCGGTGATGATGCAGCGGGTCGGCCACACCGGGCGGCTGTTGCAGGATCTGGTGGGCGCGGTGATTTTCCTGATCGCGATCATCGCCGCCATGGCCTACGTGCTCGACCTGCCGGTCAAGGGCGTGCTGGCCACTTCCGGGGCGGTGGCAATCATCGTCGGCCTGGCGTTGCAAAGCACCTTGAGCGACGTGTTTTCCGGCATCGTGCTCAATACCACCAAACCCTACCAACTGGATGACTGGATCTCCATCGACGGCACCGAAGGCCGGGTGATAGACATCGACTGGCGCGCCACCCAACTGCAAACCTCCCAGGGCAGCCTGGCGGTGGTGCCCAACTCGTTGGCGGCCAAGGCCAAGATCATCAACTTCTCACGTCCCGCAGATATGTTTGGCTTGGCGGTCAGCCTGCAAGTCAGCCCCCATGCGCGGCCCCAAACCGTGCTGGATGCGCTGGAGCGGGCGATGCAGGGGTGTCGCCCGTTGTTGGCCAAGCCGGCGCCGAGCGTGGCGTTCAAGACGTCGGCCAGTGGTGGCGTGGAGTATGAGATCAGCGGGTTTGTGCCGGCCATGGCGCTTAAGCGTGAGGTGCGCAATCAGCTTTATGATTTGGCGTTTCGGCATTTGCAGGCGGCGGGGGTGAGTTTGTTGTCGGCGGCCGAGAGTAATGCGCCGGTGACGGTTTCCCGGGCTCGGGCGTTGTTGGAGAGCTCGTCTATTTTCTCGACGTTGAGGCAGGAGGAGAAGGAGACGTTCAGCCAGAACATGACGCTGCAGACCTTTCGCGCCGGGGAAATGATTTTGCCGGCGGGGGAGGTGAGTGATCACCTGTTTATCATCGAGTCCGGGGTGATTTCGGTGATGTTGACCAAGGCCGGGCACAAGTTTGAAGCGGGGCGGATGGGGCCTGGGGAGGTGATTGGTGAGGCCGGGATTTTGTCGGAGCAGGGTGTGCCTGCGGACTTTTCGGCGAAGACGTTTTGTACGTTGTATAGGATTGAGAAGGAGTATCTGAAGCCTTGTCTGGATGCTCGGCATGACATCAGTGAGGCGATGAAAAGCCTGCTGGATTTCAGGTTGCATGCGGCTCAGAGTTTGACGCAGGAGGCGCCTGTGGTGCCGGTTAAGAAGGGGTTTATGCAGTGGCTGCGGAGTCGGGCCTGAAGGTGTACATATCCGTTGCTGCGGTAACGGCCGCTTATGGTTCCGCTCTTACAGCGGGTCACTTTTGGCAAACGCCCCAAAAGTAACC
>NZ_JBSVWQ010000278.1:0-6880 GCF_054071215.1 Pseudomonas sp. SDO5522_S412
CCGCTTTTTTGGGGCCGCTACGCAGCCCAGCGGGAGCAAGCTCCCTCGCCACAAGAAGCTCCCTGGCCACAGCAAGCTCCCTTACCGCAGCAAGGTCCCTAGCCACTGCATGCTCCCTAGCCATAAAAAGGCTCTCTCTGCCTAAAGCCCCCCGGCCGCAATCGGCGGCGCACTTTATAAGTGACGGTTGCGCTACAAACCCGCAAAATGCAACGATTCTGGCAAATGCCAACGGCATGGCTCACAAGCCTGTCGATAATAACCATCGTTCCAAACAGACCGGGCCTGCTCAATCTATGCGAATGCGCCTTATGTTACTGGGCGGCGGGAATGCCCTCGGGCAGGCGCTGATTCGCCTCGGTGCGGAGGAAGACATCGGTTTCCTCGCCCCGCGCCCGCCCCAAGACGGCTGGGATGCCGCGAGCCTCACGCAACTGCTCGACGACACCCGTCCCGATGCCTTGATCAATCTCGCCTATTACTTCGACTGGTTTCAGGCGGAGACGGTCAGCGAGACACGCCTGGCCGCCCAGGAATATGCGATTGAGCGCCTGGCCGAACTGTGCCAGCACCACAGCATCACCCTGCTGCAACCGTCCAGCTACCGGGTGTTCGACGGCTCCCGCGCCACCGCCTACAGCGAGAAAGACGAACCCGTGCCCTTGGGTCTGCGAGGCCAGGCGTTGTGGCGCATCGAGCAGAGCGTACGCGCCACCTGCCCGCAGCACGTGCTGTTGCGTTTCGGCTGGCTGCTGGATGACAGCGTCGACGGCACCCTCGGGCGCTTCCTGGCCCGTGCCGAAAAACCTGATGAGCTGCTGATGGCCGACGACCGCCGGGGCAACCCGACGCCGGTGGACGATGCCGCGCGGGTGATCATTTCGGTGCTCAAGCAACTCGATTGCGCCGCGCCGCTGTGGGGCACCTACCACTACGCCGGCCACGAAGCGACCACCCCGCTGGCGCTGGGGCAGGCGATCCTGACCGAAGCGCGCAACTTCCACCCGCTGGCTGTGGAAGCACCGACCGCCCAGGCCCACGCCGCCCGTCCGGATGCAGCCGACGAGCCGCAACACGCGGTGCTGGCCTGCAAGAAAATCCTCCACACCTTCGGCATCAAGCCACGGGCATGGCGGGCCGGGCTGCCGGCGTTGCTCGACCGGTTCTATCGACACGGTCAAACATAAAAAAGGCGCCTAAAACAGGCGCCTTTTTTGTGGCAGTGCGCGGACGATTACACGTGATAGGTGTTGGCCAGCCGGATGCGCAGCGGCCTGCGAAAAATTTGAAACCTTTGGTGCGGGCGGTCATCTGTGTTGAGTCGATGGACCTTATCCCGGCGTTCAATGGTTATCCCCTTATGAACGGAAGTTACATTGCCGTCTCTATCACAGACAATGGCCAGGGAACTGGGTTGGGACTCAGCCAGGTATATGGCCCGCGCTTGAACGGCTGAGTGGATAGCCCGTTTGAACAAATGGAGTTAGCATCGTAAACCTTCGGCTCAAGAGCCTGTTGTTCACATCAGGGTTGCATTGTGGAAAAGCTAAATCGCCTTCAAAGCGGAATAGAAGGGCTGGATGCTCTGCTCAAGGGTGGGCTAGTCGCAGGTGCCTCCTACATCATCCAGGGGCGCCCGGGATCCGGTAAAACGATCCTCGCCAATCAGCTGGGGTTTAACCATGCGCGCAATGGGGGCCGTGTACTGGTTGCCACGTTGCTGGCCGAATCCCACGACCGTTTATTTCAGTTCCTCTCGACCCTGAACTTCTTTGATGCTTCCCGGGTGGGAGCCGAGATTCAGTTCGTCAGTGCGTTTGACACCCTTGAGAACGAAGGTCTCGATGAAGTGGTCAAGCTGCTTCGGCGTGAGATCAGTCGTCAGAAGGCCACCGTGTTAGTGGTCGACGGCTTGCTCAATGCACGCTCCAAGGCTGACTCGCCCATCGACACCAAAAAATTCATTTCCGAGCTGCAAGGGCACGCCGCGTTCGCCGGTTGTACGGTGCTGTTTCTCACCAGTTCCCGGTTGGACGACGGCAGTCCCGAGCACACCATGGTTGATGGTGTGATCGAGATGGGTGAAGAGCTTCACGGCAGCCGTTCGGTGCGCCGTATTCACCTGCGCAAAACTCGAGGCAGTGGTGCACTGACCGGACTGCACGAGTGTGAAATTACCGACGATGGCCTGGTGGTTTATCCGCGTCTGGAAAGCCTCTACAGCCATCCGTCTTTACCTGACAGTGCCGATCTGACGCGTATCACCAGCGGCATCGGTTCGCTGGACGCCATCATCGGCGGTGGCCTGCACAGCTCTTCCGTTACCCTCGTCATGGGGCCTTCCGGCGTCGGGAAGACCACGCTGGGGCTCAGGTTTCTCGCAGAGTCGACAGTGGACGCGCCGGGCCTGCATTTCGGTTTTTATGAAAGCCCGCAGCGGTTACGTCTCAAAGGCCAATCGCTGGGGATTGATATCAAGGGTATGGAAGAAAGTGGTGCGCTGAGTATTGCCTGGCAACCCACCACAGAAGGCCTGATCGATGGTCTCGGCGCACGGCTGCTGAAAATGGTTGAGGAAAAGGGCATCAAGCGCCTGTTCATCGACAGCTTGAGCGGCATGACCCGGGTGTCGACAAACCCGGCTCGTATCACTGATTTCTACAGCGCCTTGATGAGCGAGCTTCGTGCCCGTGGCGTAACGGTGTTTGCCTCATGGGAGATGCGTGACGTTTTTGGTTCGGAGGTCAGCTCTCCAACCCCGGACCTCTCCAGTATTGTCGATAACCTGATGCTGATGCGTTTCTTCGAGATTCAATCTGAACTAAGAAGAATGCTTTCGATTCTTAAGGTACGAGACAGCTTCTACGATCCTTCGCTTCTTGAAGTGGTAATCCATGAAAACGGCGTTGACCTGAAGAAGGCATCAAGAAATGCATTGGCGGTCCCTAATGATTCTTCGCTGCCGGGCTCAACGTCCAAAGTCTCTGATTCGGGTTGAACTGACATGACCACCATCCTGGTCGTCGACGACGAGTATTTGATCGCTGACATTCTCGGCTATGCGCTGGAGGATGAGGGGTACATGGTCGTAAAAGCGAGCAATGGCCAGAAAGCACTCGAGGTCCTGGAGCGCGAGCGGCCAGCGTTGATCATCACCGACTTCATGATGCCGGTCATGGATGGCCAGGAGTTTGCCGAAGCTGTCCGCGCGCTACCGGCAGTCAATCACTTGCCCATCATCCTGATCAGCGGAGCCCAGGCCCATATTGGTATGGAGCGGTCGGACTTGTTCAATGCAGTGTTGAATAAGCCGTTCAACATTGACGTGGTCATTGCTGAAGTTCGCCAGCTCCTGGCTGAAGCCTGACTCGCAGCACACGGGCGTGTGCCTGGCTTCTGATTGGCGCTTGCCTCCAGGGGAAGCCTCACAAAAAAGGCCCTGTACAACAGGGCCTTGGGTAGAACCTAGAACTTGTAGCCAATACCGACCATGTACACCATCGGGTCAACATCCACATTGACCCTGGCCCGAGTGCCCTGGCCCAGGGCGTTGTTATCCACGGTGGCCTTGGTGCTGATGTCGATGTAGCGCGCCTGGGCGTTGATCATCCACTTGTCGTTGATCATGTAGTCCGCACCGATCTGCGCGGCCCAACCCCAGGAGTTTTCCGCCTTGAAGTTGCTGAAGCCGGCCTGCTCGGCGCGGCTGCCGACGTGCTCGTCGTAGATCCAGGTGTAGTTGATACCGGCGCCGATGTACGGTTGGAATACCGACTTGCTGTCCAGCGGGTAGTACACGACGCTCAGGGTCGGTGGCAGGTGTTTCAGCGTACCGAGCTTGCCGTTGGCAGCGCCCAGGGCGGTGTTCTTGATCTTCACATCATGTTCGAACGGCGTGGCCGCCAGCAGTTCGATACCCCAGTGGCTGGTGAACATGTAGGCGAAGTTCAAACCCAGTTGAGTGTCGCTGCTCATGGTCGCCTTGCCGCCCAGGTTGGTCCCGGCCAGCGGGCCCTGGTCAACCTTGACACTGCTGCTGTCCGCTTTCGGGTTGACGGTGATGGCACCGGCGCGAATCAGGATGTCACCCGCTTCGTGAGCGTGGGCAACAGGGGCGACGAGGGCGAGCGCGACAAGCGACGCGCCGAGCAGGGACTTGTTCATGGGAGCTCCAAAGGACGTTATTAATTGCCTGTGTCCAATGGTAAAGATCGTAACGTTCGAGCTTTTGACTCAGCTCAATGAAAGCGCAATCACGGGTTATTCCTGCAACTCGTACACATAGATCTTGTCGGCATCCATCTGGTAGCCGGCATCGGCCAGTTCACTGCTGGACGGTTTGACCTGCATCTGGCCTTCGATCCAGTACGGTTGATACAACTCGTCGAGCTTCACGCCGACTTCGCTTTTGACATGCACGATCTGGTTCGACGGCGGTGGCGGTACATGGATGCACGCGCCGAAATACGGCACCAGCAGGAACTCCGTGGTGCGGCCTTCCTCGCTGACTTCCAGCGGCACGATATAACCCGGCAGGCGGATGTGCTTGCCGTCCAGGCTTTGTACGACCGGCGCGTTGGGCAGGTCCTGCTTGGCGGCCGGCGCTGACTCCACCGACAACGCATCGGCCATGCCCGACAAGTCGTGCAGCGGTTTCATGTTGGGGATTTCCGGCGGCGCGTCCGGCGGGATCATCTCCTGCCACGACAGGTCCTTGGGCTGGTCTTCAGCCCACACGGGCAGGGCCACCAGCAGCAACAGTGCGAGCACGGCGCGACGCATCAACAGCTTCCTCATAAACGTATCGACAGGCCGTCGGCCAACGATTGCCGGTAGGCGCGCCAGGCCGGCACGCTGCCCATCAGCAGGGCTGCGACGAGAATACCGCCGAGCAGGGTCCATTCATATTCGCTCGGCAACGACAGCGGCAGGTCCAGGCCGTAGTTGGCCTGCAAATACCCGCGCGACGCGGCGATGCACACATACAGCAGCCCGACGCCGGCGATCACGCCCGACAATGCCAGGGCGAAGGCTTCGAAGATCAGCAAGGTCGCAATATGCCAGGGCCGCGCGCCCACTGAACGCAGGATTGCCATTTCCCGGCGGCGCTCGTTGAGGCTGGTGAGGATCGCGGTGAGCATGCCGATCAGGCCGGTCAGCACCACGAACAGCGAGATCACGAACAGCGCTTTTTCAGCCGTGCCCATCATGCTCCACAGCTCTTGCAGCGCCACGCCCGGCAGGATCGCCAGCATCGGCTCGCCACGGAACTCGTTGATCTCCCGTTGCAGGGCGAAGGTGGAAATCTTGTTGTTCAAACCGAGCATGAACGCGGTGATGGCTTGTGGCGTCAGGTCCATGTTGCGAGCCTGGTCGGCGCTGATCCGGCCTTTGCCCTGGGCCGGCACGCCGTTGTGCCAGTCGATGTGAATCGCTTCCATGCCGCCGAGGCTGATATGCAGTGTGCGGTCCACCGGAGTGCCGGTGCGCTTGAGAATGCCGACCACGGTGAACGGCTTGTCATCGTGCTTGACCAGGCTGACCACCGCCACGCCGTGGGCCAGCACCAGCTTGTCGCCGAGCTTGTAATGCAGCGCGTCGGCCACTTCGGCGCCGAGCACCACTTCGAATGGATCGGTGGCGAAGGCGCGGCCGCTGGCCAGTTCCAGGTTCTGCCGGCGGCCGTATTGATAGTGTTCGAAATAGGATTCGTTGGTGCCCATCACGCGGTAGCCACGGTGGGAGTCGCCGAGGGAAATCGGGATCGCCCATTTTACCTGCGGGTTGGCCGCGAAGTGCTCGTAGCTGTCCCAGCGAATGTTGTTGGTGGCGTTGCCGATGCGGAACACTGAATACAGCAGCAAATTCACCGAGCCGGAACGCGCGCCGACGATCAGGTCGGTGCCGCTGATGGTGCTGGCGAAGCTGGCGCGGGCTTCGGTGCGTACCCGTTCCACCGCCAGCAACAGGCACACCGACAGGGCGATGGCGAAGGCGGTGAGGATCGCGGTAAAGCGGCGGTTAGCCAGGCTGGCCATGGCTAGTCGAAACAAATACATCTCAAACCTCTGCGGGCGTGGCGGCGCGATTGAGTTCGGCCAGCGACAGGTTGCGGTCGAACAGCGGCGCCAGGCTCTGGTCATGGCTGACGAACAACAGGCTGGCGCCTGCTTCGCGGCATTCGGCGAACAGCAACTGAATGAAGGCTTCCCGGGCGTCGTAGTCCAGGGCCGAGGTCGGCTCGTCGGCGATCACCAGCTCCGGCTGGCCGATCAGCGCACGGGCAGCGGCCACCCGTTGTTGTTGGCCGATGGACAGGGAGTCGGCGCGGCGCTCCAGCAGGCTCTTGTCCTTCAGGCCCAGGTGGGCGAGCAAGGTCGCGGCAGCCTGGTCGACGCTGCCGTGACGCTGGATTGCCCGCTGTGCCCGTAACGGTGAAAAGTGGCAGGGCAACTCGACGTTCTCGCGCACCGAGAGAAACGGCAACAGGTTGAACTGCTGGAAGATGTAGCCGGTGTGGTCGACCCGGAAACGGTCGCGGGCGCCGGCCGAGAGTTCGGTCAGTTCCTGGCCCAGCAGGCGGATGCTGCCGCGGCTGGGCTTTTGCACACCGCCCAACAGGCCGAGCAGGGTGGTCTTGCCACTGCCGCTGGGGCCCTTGAGGAACAGGGTTTCCCCCGGCTCCAGGCGGAACGTGGGGATGTCCAGCAACTGTGGGTGACCGGGCCAATTGAAGCCCAGGTCAGACAGTTCGATAAGTGCTTGGGTCATAGGGAGGTCAGTGGTCTGGCTCGATTTGGATGATGACACCGATCAACTGTAGGAGCTGGCTTGCCTGCGATGGCATCACCGCGGTGTTTCTGGAGCACCGCGGCGTCTG
>NZ_JBSVWQ010000279.1:0-6850 GCF_054071215.1 Pseudomonas sp. SDO5522_S412
GCGGTGTATCAGTCACTGAAGTCGTTAGCTGACCCATCGCTTTCGCGAGCAAGCCCGCTCCCACATGTGATCTGCGTTTCACCCAAAAACAATCCATCAGAGGTTGAACATAAATGGCAGTAAAAGACGCTCGTGCAAGCACCACCCCGTTGATCGAAAGGCGTTCGATCGACTACATCCCGGAAGCGGAAAGACACGGTCGTCTATTGAGTCAGTTCACCCTGTGGTTGGGTGCCAACCTGCAAATAACTGCGATTGTCACCGGGGCCCTGGCCGTGGTGCTGGGCGGTGATGTGTTCTGGTCGTTGATCGGTCTGTTGATCGGTCAACTGTTGGGCGGTGGCGTCATGGCCCTGCATGCGGCGCAAGGCCCGCAACTGGGCTTGCCGCAGATGATCTCCAGCCGCGTGCAGTTCGGCGTGTATGGCGCGGTGATTCCACTGGTACTGGTGTGCCTGATGTACATCGGTTTTTCCGCCAGCGGCTCATTGCTGGCGGGGCAGGCGGTGGCGCAGTTGCTTCACGTTGAAGACTGGGTCGGCATCGTATTGTTCGCGGGGCTGATCATGGTGTTTACGATCTTCGGCTACCGGGTGATCCACGGCATCGGTCGCATCGCCAGCGTGCTGGGGGTGGTTGCCTTCGTGTACCTGTTCTACAGGCTGCTGGCCGGTAACGACATCGGTGCGTTGCTGGGCAACAAGCATTTTTCCCTCAGCAGTTTCCTGCTGGCGATTTCCCTCTCGGCGTCCTGGCAGATTGCGTTCGGCCCGTATGTAGCGGACTACTCGCGCTACTTGCCGCGCAGCACGCAGGCCTCGAAAACCTTCTGGGCCGTGGGCCTCGGTTCGGTGATCGGCGCGCAGGCTTCGATGGTGTTCGGTGTGTTTGCGGCAGCCCTGGCAGGCTCGCAATTCGCTCACCACGAAGTGTCGTTTATCGTCGGCCTGGGCGGCACCGGGATCGTCGCGGCGCTGCTGTATTTCAGCATCGCCTTCGGCAAGGTCACCGTCACCACCCTCAACGCCTACGGCAGCTTCATGTCGATCGCGACAATCATCAGTGGTTTCCGTGGCAGCCGGCATATCGGCAGTGGCACGCGGCTGTTGTACATCTTCGTGATGGTGTCGATTGCCGCCGCGCTGGCGTTGCTGGGCAAGGACTCGTTCCTCAAGGATTTCTCCGCGTTCATCCTGTTCCTGCTGGCGTTTTTCACGCCCTGGAGTGCGATCAACCTGGTGGACTTCTACTGCATCACCAAAGAGCGCTATGACATCCCGGCCCTGTCCAACCCCAACGGTCGCTACGGTCGCTGGAACCTGATGGGCATCAGCATCTACGTGTTCGGCGTGCTGATTCAGATGCCGTTCATCTCGACGCATTTCTACACCGGCCCACTGGTCGCGAGCCTGGGCGACACCGATATCTCGTGGATCATCGGGCTGGTGGTGCCGGCGGCGTTGTACTACTGGGCTGCGAAAAAATGGCACAGCCCGATTCCTGAGCGCCTCGTGCTGCCCGATGTGCAGGGCGCCGCTGCTCAACCTGCTTAACCAGAACCCGGTACGCATGACAAACAGCGAATTGAAACAGCAAAACTGGCGAAAACTTTCCTCAAGGGACATCCTGAACTCTGGCACGCATGGTGAGCGACAACGCAGCCAAGAAAATCGACGCGGCCTTGTAGGTTGAGCGTTTCCGGTTGCCGCCACAGGCAACCGGGCGCCCGGCCACAATCCACTGGATCGAGAGCACACTATGTTTCCTGAGAGTTTTACGTTTTCCATCGCCGACTGGGTCAACAGTTGGGTCGATGCGCTGGTGACCAACTACGGCGATGTGTTCCGGCACATCTCCGATACGTTGCTGTGGGCCATCGTTAACCTGGAAGGTTTGCTGCGCGCAGCGCCCTGGTGGTTGATGTTGCTGATTGTCGGCGGTATTGCCTGGCATGCCACTCGCAAGTGGTTCACCACCGTCGTGATCGTCGGCCTGCTGTTTCTGGTGGGCGCGGTCGGGCTGTGGGACAAGCTGATGCAAACCCTGGCGCTGATGATGGTGGCCACGGTGATCTCGGTGCTGATCGGCATTCCCCTGGGGATTCTGTCGGCCCGCAGCAACCGCCTGCGTTCGGTGCTGATGCCGCTGCTGGACATCATGCAGACCATGCCCAGCTTCGTGTACCTGATCCCGGTGTTGATGCTGTTCGGCCTGGGCAAGGTCCCGGCGATTTTCGCCACGGTGATCTACGCCGCACCGCCGCTGATTCGTCTTACCGACCTGGGCATTCGCCAGGTGGACGGTGAAGTCATGGAAGCGATCAACGCCTTCGGTGCCAACCGCTGGCAGCAACTGTTCGGCGTGCAACTGCCGCTGGCCCTGCCGAGCATCATGGCCGGGATCAACCAGACCACCATGATGGCCCTGTCGATGGTGGTGATCGCCTCGATGATCGGCGCCCGTGGCCTGGGTGAAGATGTACTGGTGGGCATCCAGACCCTCAACGTTGGACGCGGCCTTGAAGCCGGTCTGGCGATCGTGATTCTTGCCGTGGTCATCGACCGCATTACGCAAGCCTATGGTCGTCCACGGCATGAGGCGAGCAAATGACTACTGTCAGCAAAATTGAAGTCAAAAACGTATTCAAGATTTTCGGCAACCGCTCCAAGGATGCACTGGCGTTGATTGGCCAGGGCAAGAGCAAGGACGAGGTGCTGGCCGAGACTGGTTGCGTGGTGGGTGTGAACGACCTGTCCCTGAGCGTCGACACCGGTGAAATCTTCGTGATCATGGGGCTGTCGGGTTCCGGCAAGTCGACCCTGGTGCGTCACTTCAACCGGCTGATCGACCCTACCAGCGGTGCGATCCTGGTGGACGGTGAAGACATCCTGCAACTGGACATGGAAGCCTTGCGCCAATTCCGCCGGCACAAGATCAGCATGGTGTTCCAGAGCTTTGGCCTGCTGCCTCACAAGAGTGTGCTGGACAACGTTGCCTACGGCCTGAAAGTGCGTGGCGAAACCAGGCAAGTGTGCGCCGAGCGTGCGCTGCACTGGATCGAAACCGTGGGCCTCAAGGGCTATGAAAACAAATACCCGCATCAACTTTCCGGCGGCATGCGTCAGCGTGTAGGCCTGGCCCGGGCGCTGGCGGCCGACACCGACATCATCCTGATGGACGAGGCGTTCAGTGCGCTCGACCCGCTGATCCGTGCCGAGATGCAAGACCAGTTATTGGAGCTGCAAAAGACCCTGCACAAGACGATCGTGTTCATTACCCACGACCTCGATGAGGCGGTGCGCATCGGCAACCGCATTGCGATCCTCAAGGACGGCAAGCTGATCCAGGTCGGCACGCCCCGCGAGATTTTGCATTCACCGGCGGATGAGTACGTGAACCGGTTTGTCCAGCGGCGGGTGGCGGTGGTTTGATCCGATATTTGTGGTGGGTTGGCTGAGGCTATCGCAGGCAAGCCAGCTCCCACATTTGGAATGCGTTTCCCCTGTGGAAGCTGGCTCGCTTGCGATGAGGCCAGTGAAGCTGCACAACAATTGCGAATTTCATGAAGAGGTCAACGATGTCCCAGGCTGAAAAAATCATCATCGCCGACGCCCCGATGCGTTGGCAGGACGTGGTCGCCGTGGCTCGCCACGGTGCGATCCTCGAACTCTCGGGCCAGGCCTGGGCTCGCATCGACAATGCACAGGCCATCGTCCAGCGCATCGTCACCAGCGGCGAGCGCGCCTACGGCATCAACACCGGCCTGGGCGCCTTGTGCAACGTGTCGCTCAAGGACGAACAACTGAGCCGGCTGTCGCGCAATACCTTGCTCAGCCATGCCTGCGGCGTCGGTGCGCCACTGAGTGTGGAGCAAACCCGCGCGATCATTTGCGCGGCGATCATTAACTACAGCCACGGCAAATCCGGCTTGCATCCGCAGGTGGTGCATTCGCTGCTGGGGCTGCTCAACCATGGCATCACGCCGCAAGTGCCGTCCCAGGGGTCCGTGGGTTACCTGACCCACATGGCGCACATTGGCGTCGCCTTGCTCGGCGTCGGCGACGTCAGCTATCGGGGCCGTATCGTTCCCGCACACCAGGCGCTGGCTGAAGAAGGTTTGCAGCCCGTAGTGCTCGGTGCCAAGGACGGGCTGTGCCTGGTCAACGGCACGCCGTGCATGACCGGCCTCAGCAGCCTGGCCCTGGCCGATGCGCACCGCCTGCTGCAATGGGCCGATGTGATCGGTGCCATGAGCTTCGAAGGCCAGCGCGGCCAGATCGACGCCTTCGACGAAGAAATCATCGCGCTCAAGCCGCACCCGGGCATGCAGCAAGTGGGCATCAACCTGCGCGCGTTGCTGGACGGCAGCGAAGTGATCGCCAGCAGCAAAGGCATTCGTACCCAGGACGCCCTGAGCATCCGTTCGATTCCCCAGGTGCACGGCGCGGCCCGCGACCAACTGGAACACGCCACCCGGCAGATCGAAACCGAACTCAACGGTGCCACCGATAACCCGCTGGTGCTCGGCACGCCAGACAGCTACCGCGTGGTGTCCCAGGCCAATCCCCACGGGCAGTCCGTGGCCCTGGCGGCAGACATGCTGGCCATCGCCATGGCCGAAATCGGCTCCATCGCCGAGCGTCGCCTGGACCGTCTGATCAACCCGCACGTCAGTGGTTTGCCGGCGTTCCTGGTGAGCAACCCCGGGGTCAACTCCGGGATGATGATCGTGCAGTACGTCGCCGCCTCGCTGTGCGGGCAAAACCGCCAGTTGGCGCAACCGGCGGTGCTCGACAACTTCGTCACCTCGGGCCTGCAGGAAGACCACCTGAGCATGGGCACCAACGCCGCGCTGAAGCTGTATTCGGTGCTGGAAAACGTCACCCAGATCCTCGCCATCGAGTACTTGCTGGCGGCCCAGGCGTTCGAGTTCCTCCAGGAGCAACGCTTCGGCGCCGGCACCGATGCCGCCTGGCGTTTACTGCGCGAACACGTCCCGGCCTACGACCAGGACCGCTGGCTGGCGCCAGACATCGCAGCCACCGCCGCGTTGCTCAAGGACGCCGATTTACTGCAACGCACGCTACCGAATTTGCACTGACCTTTTCCCAACAATAACCAGCGTGCCAAGCCGACTGATCCTCTAAAAGAGCACAGCGGCGGATAACGGAAGCATCCGGAGCGACTGGTAGTTAACAACACTCTCAAAAGGAGCATGAATGTGACTGCGCTAAACCTGATTCCAGGCCAACTGAGCCTTGCCCAACTGCGGGCCATCTACCAGCAGCCGGTAACCCTCAGTCTGGATGACAGCGCCTCGGCCCAGATCGAAGCCAGTGTCGCCTGTGTGGAGCAGATTCTCGCCGAGAACCGCACCGCCTACGGCATCAACACCGGTTTCGGCCTGCTGGCCTCGACCCGCATTGCCAGCGAAGACCTGGAAAACCTCCAGCGTTCCCTGGTGCTGTCCCACGCCGCCGGCGTCGGTGAGCCCATCAGCGATGCGCTGGTACGGCTGGTCATGGTGCTCAAGGTCAACAGCCTGAGCCGGGGCTTTTCCGGGATTCGCCGGCAGGTCATCGACGCGCTGATCGCCCTGATCAATGCCGAGGTCTACCCGCACATTCCACTGAAAGGTTCGGTGGGCGCCTCCGGTGACTTGGCACCATTGGCCCACATGTCGCTGGTGCTGCTGGGCGAAGGCAAGGCCCGCTACAAAGGCGAATGGCTGGAAGCTACCGAAGCGCTGAAAGTTGCCGGCCTGACGCCGCTGACCCTGGCGGCCAAGGAAGGCCTGGCGCTGCTCAACGGCACCCAGGTTTCCACCGCTTATGCATTGCGTGGGCTGTTCGAGGGCGAAGATCTGTTCGCCGGTGCCCTGGCCTGTGGCGCCCTGACGGTGGAAGCCGTGCTGGGTTCGCGCTCGCCGTTCGACGCACGCATTCACGCTGCCCGGGGCCAACGCGGCCAGATCGACTCTGCGGCCGCGTATCGCGCCCTGCTGGGTGAAAGCAGCGAAGTGTCGCAATCCCACGAGAACTGCGACAAGGTCCAGGACCCGTACTCCTTGCGTTGCCAGCCACAAGTCATGGGCGCCTGCCTGACCCAGTTCCGCCAGGCGGCCGAAGTGCTGGTGGTGGAAGCCAACGCCGTGTCGGATAACCCACTGGTGTTCGCGGCTGAAGGTGACGTGATTTCCGGTGGCAACTTCCACGCCGAACCGGTGGCCATGGCGGCGGACAACATGGCGCTGGCCATCGCGGAAATCGGCTCCCTGAGCGAGCGTCGCATCTCGTTGATGATGGACAAGCACATGTCGCAACTGCCGCCATTCCTGGTGGGCAATGGCGGTGTGAACTCCGGCTTTATGATCGCCCAGGTGACGGCGGCGGCATTGGCCAGCGAGAACAAGGCACTGGCGCATCCCCATAGCGTCGACAGCCTGCCGACGTCAGCCAACCAGGAAGACCACGTGTCGATGGCCCCGGCGGCGGGCAAGCGCCTGTGGGAAATGGCCGAGAACACCCGCGGTGTGCTGGCGGTGGAATGGTTGGCGGCTTGCCAGGGCCTGGACCTGCGCAATGGCTTGAAGACTTCGCCGGCGCTGGAAAAGGCGCGTGGGATCCTGCGCAGCAAAGTCGCGTTTTATGAGAAGGACCGCTTCTTTGCGCCGGACATCAATGCCGCCAGTGAGCTGCTGGCAACGCGTTGCCTGAACGAGCTGGTGCCGGCGAAGTTGTTGCCGAGCTTGTAAGAGCGACACCGATCCAGTGTGGGAGCTGTCGAGCCCCGGCGAGGCTGCGATGGCGCCGGAACAGGCAACACTTTCGTAGCCTGACCCACCGCTATC
>NZ_JBSVWQ010000280.1:0-6810 GCF_054071215.1 Pseudomonas sp. SDO5522_S412
GACAAGATCGAGGTGGGGGAGAGGGCTGGCGCGAGGAGGGGGTGAACGAGGACGGGGGTAGCGGGGCGCAACGCGGCGCCCTCAGGTTTTTCGCGAGCAAGCCCGCTCCCACATAAAGCGGCTCTGCTTTTGCTCTAACACTCGGGTCATCGGGGTAAAGCGCTGTGCCTACTTGGGGCTGGGCCGGCATTCCGGCTGTTCAAAAGTGAGCCGCTGTGAGAGCGGAACCAAAAGCCGTCGTGACCTAGATAACGGATACACACAGGCAAAACGTCAAACCACATCCACCCCCACATGAATCGCATCATGCCGCCAAAACTCCAGATCACAATCAATCAACCGCTCATGCTGATCATAATTCACCCGAGCAATCCGCAACCCCGGGCTCCCCACCGACACCCTCAACGCCGCCGCAGCCTCAACCTGCAATGACGTCGGCACAATCTCAAACCGCACCCGCCCGTAGTGCAAGTCATACACCCGCGCATACAACTCCGTAATCGACTGATTCAAATCACACTCCAGAATCCCCGGAAAATACTGCGGGTTCAGATAGTGCTCCACATACAACACCAACCGCCCATCAATCCTGCGCCCCCGGCAAATCTGAATCACACTGGACAACGCCGGCAACTGCAACCACGCACACACCGCCGCCGAAGCCGGCTGCAACCGCGCCGAAATCACCTCGGTCGACGGCACCCGACCCTGGGCACTCACCATCGCGTGAAAATGACTGCGCTGCATCAGGTTATAGGCAAGCCTGGGCGGCGACACAAACCACCCCCGCCGCTCCTCGCGATAAATCTGCCCTTGGGCCTCAAGTTGTAACAAGGCTTCCCGCACCGTAATCCGGGTGGTACCAAACAACTCGCTGAGCTTGCGCTCGGCCGGCAGCTTACTGGCAGGCGCCAACAAGCCATGGTCGATCTGCTCTTGCAGCGCCAGGCCAATGGTTGTCACCGCCTTGGTTGCGTCATCACGCATCAACGTTACCTATCTGGACTAGACCAGCACTATTCAGGTGCACAAAACGCCCGCTAAACGCGCCTCTGCTGTTGCGTGCAAGCCTAGGCATTGCACATGACCGACAGATGACAGCGCCTCGCGACGTGCTGCCACAAGACCTGCAATACATCGGCCAAGTCCAAGGCTTCCGGGCGGTTGGGCATGGTCTACGCTTACCCGGTGATCCCCCGTCCAGGCCAACAAAAAACGACATCGACATGAAACTGTCATCCGCCACGCCTAAATTGGCTCGTGTATTGCTGACCTAGACCAACACCACCGCAAACGTCGATAAAAACGCAGCGTTGAAAACGCCCAAAGGAGCTTCGGATGAAACAGCTTTTCCTGGCATCACTGTTAGGCTCGACCATTGCCATGTGCACCGCCGCCATGGCCGCTGATACCGATCTAAAAACCCTGGAAGCCGCCGCGAAAGCGGAAGGCGCCGTCAACAGCGTCGGCATGCCCGATGACTGGGCCAACTGGAAAGGCACCTGGGACGACCTGGCCAAGACCTACGGCCTCAAGCACATCGACACCGACATGAGCTCCGCCCAGGAAGTCGCCAAGTTTGCGGCAGAGAAAGACAACGCCAGCGCCGACATCGGCGACGTGGGTGCAGCCTTCGGCCCGATCGCGGTGAAACAGGGCGTTACCCAACCGTACAAACCGACCACCTGGGCACAAGTCCCGGATTGGGCGAAAGACAAGGACGGTAACTGGGCCCTGGCCTACACCGGCACCATCGCCTTTATCGTCAACAAAAAACTCCTGCACGGCTCCGAAGCTCCGAAAAGCTGGGCTGACCTGAAGACCGGCAAATACAAGGTTTCCATCGGTGACGTGAGCACCGCCGCCCAGGCGGCCAACGGCGTACTCGCCGCCGCACTGGCCAACGGTGGCGACGAGAAGAACATTCAGCCGGCGCTGCTGATGTTCGCCGACATCGCCAAGCAAGGCCGCCTGTCGCTGGCCAACCCAACCATCGCCACCATGGAAAAAGGCGAAGTGGAAGTGGGCGTGGTCTGGGACTTCAACGGCCTGAGCTACAAAGCCAAGATGGCCAACCCGGATGACTACGTGGTGCTGATCCCATCGGACGGCTCGGTGATTTCCGGCTACACCACGATCATCAACAAATACGCCAAGCACCCGAACGCCGCCAAGCTGACCCGCGAATACATCTTCAGCGACGCCGGCCAGACCAACCTGGCGCGTGGCAATGCACGGCCGATCCGTGCCGAGCACCTGACCTTGCCAGCCGACGTACAGGCCAAGCTGCTGCCTAACGAGCAGTACAAGAAAGTCACGCCGATCAAGGACGCCGACGCTTGGGAGAAGACCTCCAAGGCACTGCCGCAGAAGTGGCAGGAAGAAGTCATCATCAATATGCAATAAGGCTTAACACGCCTGTTTAAGTGGAACGCGGTCAGTGTGGGAGCTGGCTTGCCTGCGACAGCGGTATGACATTCAGCAGCATTGTCGACTGACACACCGCTATCGCAGGCAAGCCAGCTCCCACATTTGATCGGTGTTCCAACCGAAAAACCGAGTCAAGCCTATTTGTTGCGGAGCCCCAGCCCCTATGAAGCACAACGTCATCCTTGTCGTGCTCGACGGCCTGAATTACGAGGTTGCCCGACACGCCATGGGGCACTTGCAGGCCTATGTCGGCGCAGGACGCGCAGCACTGTACAAACTGGAATGTGAACTGCCGGCCCTGTCCCGGCCACTGTACGAATGCATCCTCACCGGCGTCCCGCCGATCGAGAGCGGCATCGTCCACAACAACGTCTCGCGCCTGTCCAACCAGCGCAGCATTTTCCATTACGCCACCGACGCCGGCTTATCCACGGCGGCGGCGGCGTATCACTGGGTCAGCGAGTTGTATAACCGCTCGCCCTTTATCGCCGCCCGGGATCGACATACCAGCGACCCGGCCCTGGCGATCCAGCACGGGCATTTCTACTGGAATGACCATTACCCGGACTCGCACCTGTTTGCCGACGCCGAAAGCCTGCGCCTCAAACACGCGCCGAATTTCCTGGTGGTGCACCCGATGAACATCGACGATGCCGGCCACAAGCACGGCCTCGACACCCCGCAATACCGCAACAGCGCGCGCTCGGCCGACATCATCCTCGCCGACTACCTGCAAGGCTGGCTCGACGCCGGTTACCAGGTACTGGTGACGGCCGACCACGGCATGAACAACGACCGCTCCCACAACGGCCTGCTGCCGGAAGAACGGGAAGTGCCGCTGTTTGTGCTGGGTGATGCCTTCAGCCTCGACACCCACGCCACGCCCAAACAAACCGAGCTGTGCGGCACCGTCTGCGAGCTGTTGGGTGTACCCCACGACAAACCTGTATGCCGGGAGCTGTTGAAGTGAATTCAGTGATCCGCGGCAAATGGCTGGCCGCCTTGTGCCTGGTGCCCTTCGCGCTGTTTTTTATCGTGTTCGAGATCGCTCCGCTGTTCTGGGTGCTGGTCAGCAGCCTGCAATCGGAAGAGTTTGGCTGGGGCCTGGCCAACTTCAGCAAGATCGCCAATTCGAAATTCTACCTGCAGGCAATCCAGTACAGCCTGGAGATCAGTTTCTACTCCAGTGTGTTCGGGATCGTCATTGCCGTGCTGGGCAGTTACTCGCTGCGTCGGGTGGATGGCCGGCTGCGCAATTTCGTGACCGCCTTCGCCAACATGACCAGCAACTTCTCCGGTGTACCCCTGGCCTTCGCCTTCATCATCCTGCTGGGGTTCAACGGCAGCATCACCATCATGCTCAAGCAGGCCGGGATCATTCAGGACTTCAACCTGTATTCCAAGACCGGGTTGATCATCCTTTATACCTATTTCCAGATTCCCCTCGGCGTACTGCTGCTCTACCCGGCCTTTGACGCGTTGCGCGAAGACTGGCGCGAGTCCGCTTCGTTGCTCGGCGCGGATGGCTGGCAATACTGGCGGCATATCGGCTTGCCGGTGCTGACCCCGGCACTGCTGGGCACCTTCGTGATTCTGCTGGCCAACGCCTTGGGCGCCTACGCCACGGTGTACGCGCTGACCACCGGCAACTTCAACGTGCTGCCGATCCGCATCGCGGCGATGGTCTCCGGCGATATTTCCCTGGACCCGAACATGGCCAGTGCCCTGGCCGTGGTGCTGGTAGCGCTGATGACGGTGGTGACCGTAGTCCATCAACTGCTGCTCAAGAGGAGCTACCATGTCTCGCGCTGAACCTGGCTCGGCCGCCCTCTACCATCGCGTAGTGGTGTACCTGTTGCTTGCTGTCCTGGTGCTGCCATTGCTCGGCACCCTGGTCTACTCCATCGCCAGCAGTTGGTCGGCGACCATCCTGCCATCCGGCTTTACCTTTAAATGGTATATCCAACTGTGGAGTGACCCGCGCTTCCTGAATGCCTTCGGCCAGTCGCTGCTGGTGTGCGTTGGCGCGCTGATCTTGTCGGTGGTGCTGATCCTGCCGCTGCTGTTTGTGGTGCATTACCACTTTCCGAAACTCGACGCGCTGATGAACATTTTGATCCTGCTGCCCTTCGCAGTGCCGCCGGTGGTGTCGTCGGTGGGGCTGTTGCAGCTCTACGGCTCGGGGCCATTTGCGATGGTGGGTACGCCGTGGATCCTGATCGGTTGCTACTTCACCGTGGCGCTGCCGTTCATGTACCGGGCGATCACCAACAACCTGCAAGCGATCAACCTGCGGGACCTGATGGACGCCGCCCAACTGCTCGGTGCCAGCACCTTCCAGGCGGCGTTCCTGGTGGTGCTGCCGAACCTGCGCAAGGGCTTGATGGTGGCATTGCTGCTGTCGTTCTCGTTCCTGTTCGGCGAGTTCGTGTTCGCCAACATCCTGGTGGGCACCCGCTACGAAACCCTGCAGGTGTACCTCAACAATATGCGTAACAGCAGCGGCCACTTCACCAGTGCCCTGGTGATCTCCTATTTCTTCTTCGTGCTGGTGCTGACCTGGGCCGCCAACATCTTGAACAAGGACAAAAGCCAATGAGCTTCGTCAGCGTCCAACACCTGCAAAAAGGCTACGCCGGTACGCCGGTATTCAGTGACATCAACTGCGAAATCGCCAAGGGCGAATTCGTCACCCTGCTTGGCCCGTCGGGCTGCGGCAAGTCGACCCTGCTGCGCTGCATCGCCGGCCTGACCTCGGTGGACAGCGGGAAAATCCTGCTGGATGGCCAGGATATCGTCCCGCTGAGCCCACAGAAACGGCATATCGGCATGGTGTTCCAGAGCTACGCGCTGTTCCCCAACATGACCGTGGAACAGAACGTCGCCTTCGGCCTGCGCATGCAGAAGGTCAATGCCGACGACAGCCACCAACGCGTGCAGGAAGTGTTGCAACTGGTGGAGCTGAAAGAACTCGCCGGCCGCTACCCGCACCAGATGTCCGGCGGCCAGTGCCAGCGCGTGGCCCTCGCCCGCTCGCTGGTGACGCGCCCGCGCCTGCTGTTGCTCGACGAGCCGTTGTCGGCCCTCGATGCACGGATTCGCAAGCACCTGCGTGAACAGATTCGCCAGATCCAGCGTGAGCTGGGCCTGACCACCATCTTCGTGACCCATGACCAGGAAGAAGCCCTGACCATGTCCGACCGGATCTTCCTGATGAACCAGGGCAAGATCGTGCAGAGCGGCGATGCCGAGACCCTCTACACCGCGCCGGTGGATGTGTTCGCCGCGGGCTTTATCGGCAACTACAACCTGCTGGACGCCGACAAGGCCAGCAAACTGTTGCAGCGTCCGATCACCGGGCGCATCGCCATTCGCCCGGAGGCCATTGAGCTCAGCCGCAGCGGTGAGCTGGATGCGTTGGTGCGCAGCCACAGCCTGTTGGGCAACGTGATTCGCTACCGCATCGAAGCCCGGGGCGTGGAATTGGTGGTGGATGTGCTTAACCGCTCGGCTGACGATCTGCACCCGGATGGTCAGAGATTGGCACTTTCCATCGACCCAAGTGCGTTGTGTGAAGTAGCCTGACGCACGATTTATTTGAGAGAGCGTGACAGATGGCATTGGTAATTTTTGATCTGGACGACACCCTGATCCACGGCGACTGCGCCACCCTGTGGAGCGAGCAGATGGGCCGCCTGGGCTGGGTGGATGGCGAGTCGTTCATGCGCAAGAACGACGAACTGATGGCGGCCTACAGCCGCGGTGAGCTGGCCATGGAGGATTTCATGGACTTCAGCCTGGAGCCGATGATTGGCCGCACGCCGGAAGAGATCGAGCACCTTGTAGAGCCGTGGGTGGAAGACGTTATCGAGCCGCTGATCTACAGCGAAGCCACCCGCACCATTGCACAGCACCGCAAGAATGGTGACCGGATTTTGGTGATCTCGGCGTCGGGGACGCACCTGGTCAAGCCGATTGCGGCGCGTATCGGCATTGATGAAGTGCTGGGGATTGAGCTGGACGTCGCCCATGGGGTGTACAGCGGCAAGACCACAGGTGTACTGACGTACCGCGAAGGCAAGATCACTCGCCTGATGGAATGGCTGGAGCAGGAAGGTGAGCACCTTGATGGGGCGTACTTCTACTCGGATTCGCGCAATGATTTGCCGCTGTTGCTGAAGGTGGAGAACCCGCAGGTGGTGAATCCGGACCCGGTGCTGCGGGCGCATGCTGAGAAGGCTGGGTGGCCGATTCATCATTGGGTTTGACGTTTTGTTGCGCTGGTTTGAGGTGAGTACATATCCGTTATTTAGGTAACGGCCGCCTATGGTTTCGCTCTTACAGCGACTCACTTTGGAAAAGCCCCAAAGTAAGCAAAGG
>NZ_JBSVWQ010000281.1:0-6751 GCF_054071215.1 Pseudomonas sp. SDO5522_S412
TTGCGCTTTTCAAAAGTGAGCCGCTGTAAGAGCGGAACCAATCTCAGCCATCACCAAAATAACGGATATTCACCCACCACCGGCCGTGATAAACCGCCGCGCCAAAAAACCATACAACAGATACCCAAACGCCAACACCAGCGTCGCACCAAACACCGCCTCCTCACCACACGCATAAATCGCATACAGCGAATACCCCACGGCAATCAGCAACACCGTGGTATTGCGCGCATACACCACCGCCGCCACCCGCGCCTTGTGCATCATCACCAGCAGCCCGGTCAGCGCGGTGACATAAGGAATCAAATTGGTCACCACCGCCAGGTTCACCAGCTTGCCGAACTGGGCGCTGGCGGTGGGCGAGATGGTCGACAAGGCAATCAAGCTCTGCAACGCCGCGCAGGCAATCAGCCCCAACACCGGCGCGTGGGCGCGGCTGACCCGGCTGAAGAAGCGCGGAAACAGACGCTGGTCCGCCGACATCTTGGCCGTTTGCGCCAGGGTGAATTGCCAGCCCAACAGCGAACCAATACACGCCACCACCGCCAGCGCCATGATGATATCGCCCACCAGCGGCGTAAAGATCTGCGCATACACCAGGGCAAACGGCGCGGAAGACTCGGCCAGTTCGGCGTTAGGCACGATGCCCTGGATCACGCTGGTGGACAGCACATACACCAGCGCCGCTCCGAGGGTGCCCAGCAGGCAGGCCAGCGGCACGGTGCGCTTGGGGTCTTCCACCGCGTCATAGCCCTGGGCCGCGGACTCCATGCCGAGGAACGCCCAGAGGGTCAGCGGGATACTCGCGCCAATCGCATCCCACAGTTGCAACTGGTTGGGATTCCAGGCGTCGCTGAACACCTCGGCCTTGAAATAGAACCAGCCGAACACGCTCAAGCCCGCCACGGGAATGATCACGCCCCATACGGTAACCACGCCGATCCGGCCAGTCAGGCGCGGGCCGCCGAAGTTGGCCACGGTGGTCAGCCAGATCAGCCCGAGGGTGCCTATAAACAACGGGATCGGCCCGCTGCCCAGCCACGGGATGAACGACGATAGATAGCCCACCGCCGAAATCGCAATCGCCACATTGGCGATGATCAGCGACAGGAAATACAGGAACGAACAGAGGAAGAACCCGGACTTGCCGTGGGCCTCTTCGGTGTAGGCCGACATGCCGCCGGTGCGGGTGCAGAAGAGGCCGCACTGGGCAAAACAGTACGCGATCGCCATCGAGCCCACGGCGGTGATCAGCCACGACAGCAGCGAAATCGCACCCAATTGCGCCATGCTGGCGGGCAGCATAATGATTCCCGAGCCCATCATGTTGATTGCCACCAGGGTGGTCAGGCCCATCAGGCTCATCTTTTTGCTTGGCTCGGCCATCGGCAACTCCTTGTCGTGGGGGCGTGCGATGGCAGGCTAGCACGTTGTGGTCAGCGTGCCTTCGGGCTCCGGTTTTCTCCGAGGATTCGCGCGGCATCGCGAGCCGGCGGCAGGCCGAACACCCGGGCGTAATCGCGGCTGAACTGAGTGGCGCTTTCATAGCCGACTTCGAAGGCGGCGCTGGTGACGTTCCTGGCGCCGCCCACCATCAGCGTGCGCGCCTGTAGCAGGCGCACGCGCTTCTGGTACTGCAACGGGCTCAGGTTGGTGACGGCCTTGAAGTGGCGGTGGAAGGCTGACACGCTCATCGCGGCTTTCTGTGCCAGGGCTTCGACCCGGATCGGTTCGGCGAAGTCTCGGCGGATCCACTGGATGGCCTGGCTCACCCGGGCCATGGCGGTGTCCGGCGCGGCGATTTCACGCAGCATCCAGCCGTGGGGGCCTTGCAATACGCGGTAGAGGATCTCGCGCTCGTATACCGGTGCGAGGGCTGTGATCGCCTCAGGGTTGCCCATCAGCCGCAGCATGCGCAGCCAGGCGTCCATCAGTTCGGGGGTGACGGCGGCCACGGAAAAGCCGGCATTGTGGTCGTAGCGCCCGGCAGGTTCGGGCAAGTCGCTCAGCAGCGTCGCGAGCACCGTCGGGTCCAGTGTCAGGCTGACCGCCAGGTAGGGTTCACCGGTCGCCGCCGGGTGCACAGTGCCCACGGCGGGCAGCTCGATGGACATCACGAAGTACGTCGCCGGGTCGTACTGCAGGGTGCGGTCGCCCACGGTCATGGATTTGCTGCCCTGCAGGATCAGGTTGATCATCGGGTCGTACACCGCGGCCAGCATGTGCTCGGGAATCGCGCCCTGGACCATGGCCACTCGCGGGATGCCGGTTTCAGTGCGACGGTTTTCAGCCTTGGCGGCCAGGGTACGCAGTTCGATCAGTTGTGTGTTCATGCCGGGCATGCTGAGCGCCCAGGTGTGCCCTGTGCAAGCAAAAAGCAGAAACAGGCAGGTTTCGAGCGGGAACGGCTGCGTCGGCGCAGGCGCGCAAGCCTACTGTGGTGACTCATTTGAGCAAGCAGTGGAGCCACACATGGGCGTTATCCTCATTACCGGCGGCAGCCGTGGCATTGGTGCCAGCACCGCAGAACTGTGTGCCCGGCAAGGCATGGGCGTGATCCTGACCTACAACAATCATCCAGAGGCCGCCCAGGCGGTTGTGCAGCGAATCGTATCGTCGGGCGGCAAGGCGGTCGCGCTGCCATTGGACGTGGCCGACATCAGTTCCTTCCAAGGTTTTGGCGAGGCGGTAAAGCAGGCGTTATCGGCCACCTGGGGTGTGAGTGGGTTGAATGGCCTGGTGAATAACGCCGGTTATGGACTGTTCAATCCCCTGGAATCGGTCACCGAGGCCCAGTTCGACGGCCTGCTGAATGTGCACCTCAAAGGGCCGTTTTTCCTGACTCAAACCCTGTTGCCGCTGCTGCAAGCCCACGCCTGCATCGTCAACCTCACCAGCGCGACAACTCGCGTCGCCACCGCTGGCGTAGCACCTTACGCAGCCTTCAAGGGCGCGCTGGATGTACTCACCCGTTACATGGCCAAGGAGTATGGCGAGCGGCAGATCCGTGCGAATGCCGTCTCTCCGGGCGCCATCCGCACCGAACTGGGCGGCGGGCTCAATGATGAGTTCGAAGCGCTGCTGGCTTCCCAAACGGCCCTCGGCCGAGTGGGCGAGCCTGAAGACGTGGCGCGCGTGATCGCCATGTTGCTGTCTGAAGAAGGCCGCTGGATCAATGCCCAGACGATCGAGGTCGCGGGCGGTTACATCATCTGAAGAGCGAGGCTACAGCATGCTGGATCATGTCTTTTTGTCGGTCAGCGACATTCAACGTTCTATCGATTTCTACCGTGCTGCACTGACACCGCTGGGCATCACCACGCGCCACGACTACGACGGCAAGGACGGTCCGCCGGGCCACCCGGACCTCAAGGGGTTCGGCGCGAACGGGCGGATCTTCTTCTGGTTGCGCGAGGGCGCGGTCGAGGGGAGGGCGGTGCATGTGGGGTTCGTCGCCGGCAGCCGGGTCGAGGTCGATGCGGCTTACCTGGCGGCGATGAACGCGGGCGCCGTCGACAATGGAGCCCCTGGGGCACGATTGCACTATGACCCGAACTACTACGCGGCCAACGTGCTGGACCCCGACGGCTACAGCCTGGAATTTGTCTACAAGAACTGGCAGCACATCTAGCGGTAGCCGTCGATGATCAGCCCGCGGCCTGCGGCTGCATCCGCAACTCACCTTCCACATCCTTGACCAACCCACTGGCCAGGAACAGCGGCGCCACGCGCTTGTGCAGCTGCGGCTCGACAAATTCCTTCACCGTGTCCAGCGCCAGCGCGCCGCTCAACGGCATCTCGGCCTTGGTGTAAGACAACCAGGCTTTCTTCAGTATCAGCAGCACGTCGCTGCCGGCGGTGGAGGCGAAGCGACGGTGGTTTTTTTTGCCGTCGAAATCGAAGGTGTGCTGAAACTCGTAGCCGGCCTCGCTGCCCTCGCTGGCGACGCAGCGGATGCAGGTGCAGGGGCCATCGCCGAAGGCACTGCGCAGGTAGTTGTTGAAGTCCACCACGGGCTTGAGTGACAGGCGCTTATCCACCTCGAACAGGTCCCCGGTCATTTTTTCGTCAGTGTTCAAGGTCCATTTCCTCGCAGCGGTTTTTTCAAGGGCGGCACGATACCAGCCGAAGGGCGTGGGCGGGTAGTTTTTGGTCGCCTCAGTGGGGACGTCCATTCGCCAATGCCCTTGTTACAGTTTCCTTAAATCATCGCCCAAGGAAACCGACATGAGCAGCAAATCCACGATCTACAACCACGGCGTTTCATGGGAAGAGGGCAACAGCGTCAGCCAGGGCTACCGCGTCAATGGCACGATCTATATTGCCGGGCAGTTTTCTCACACCCTGGAAGGTGAGTTCGTTGACGGTGATGCCGCCGCCCAGACCCGCCAGACACTGGAGAACCTCGACCATGTGCTGGCCGGCTTCGGCGTTGGCCGCTCGAACATTGCCGCGGTGGATTTCTTCCTGGTGCATGCCAAGCGCGATTTTGAAGCGGTGGTCAATGTGTGGAAAGAATACATCGGTGAGCATCGCCCGGCCGCGACCCTGGTCGGCGTGAATTACCTGGCGTCCGATGCACAGATCGTCGAGATCAAGGTGATTGCCCACGCCGACTGATCAGCCCGCCAGCTCATCCACCATCAGGTCGATAAAGCGCCGTACCCGAGGCTCCAGGAAGCGTTTGCTCGGGTACATCGCCAGGATCTCCACGTCTCCGGCGTCCAGGTCGGGCAGCACCTGTACCAGGCGTCCGGCGGCCAGGTCCTCGGCCACCACGAAGTCCGGCAGCAAGGCGATGCCCAGCCCGGACACGGCAGCGTCGCGCAGTGCTTCGCCGCTGTCCAGGCGCAGGCGGCTGCGCCCGTACGCCTTGACCCAGGTGCCATCCGATTCGCGAAAGCGCCAGCTTTGCTTGCGCGTGCGGCTGCTGAAATACAGGCAGTCGTGGTGGGCGAGGGCGTCCATGTCCCGTGGCATTCCGTGCTCGGCGAGATAGTCCGGTGCGGCGCACAGCAGCGCCTGATAACGAGCGACCACGCGGGAAACCAGTTGGCGGTCGGTGTTGGCGCTGCCGATGCGGATGGCCAGGTCGAAGCCCTCCTCGACGATATCGGCGGTGCGGTCGCTGAAGCTGACTTCCACCTGCACCTCGGGCCAGGCGTGCAGGTATTTCTTCAACAACGGCAGCAACACCTTGCGCCCGAACGCATCGGGCAGCGTAAGCCGCAATAAACCGCGCGGTACCCCGGTGGGCTGGCCGATGCGGCTTTGGGCGTTGTCCACTGCGGCGAGGATCTCCAGACCCTGGTCATACAGCGCGCGGCCTTCGTCGGTGAGGCTCAAGGTGCGGGTGGTGCGGTTCAACAGGCGCACACCAAGGCTGTCCTCCAGGCGCGCCACGGCTTTGCCGGCCGCCGAGCGCGTCAGGCCCATCGCCTGGCCACCGGCGACGAAGCTGGCGCCATCGACCACCGCCATGAAGATCAGCATCTCGTTGAGGTTGGTGCGCAGCATGCAGAGTGGCTCCGGGGATGACATCAGGCACAGGCGCGCAATATAGCAGCGCCGGCGGGCAGTGTTTTTCGTATATCCATAGATCGCGATATTCTTTTTCGCACTGTACGTGGGCCGCTACGCTCGCAACCCTTCTCAACCTCGCGGCAGCGTTCTCATGATAATAAAACGACCCACCCTGACGCTCCTTGCAGCAGCCAGTGCGCTCCTCAGCCTTGGTGCGCACGCCGAAGGCAAGATCAGCATCGCCCAGCAATTCGGCATCGGCTACTTGATCCTCGATGTGGTTCGTGACCAGAACCTGATCGAGAAACACGGCAAGGAACAGGGCCTGGACATCAAGGTGGAGTGGAACAGTATCTCCGGCGCCACCGCGATGAACGAGTCGCTGCTGGCCGGCGCGCTGGACGTGGTGTCGGCGGGTGTGCCGCCCATGCTCACGCTGTGGGACCGCACCAAGGGCAAGCAGAACGTCAAGGCCATCGCCTCGCTGGGCTCGATGCCCAACTACCTGCTGACCAATAACCCGGATGTGAAGACCCTCAAGGACTTCAGCGAAAAAGACCGCATCGCCGTACCGGCCGCCGGTGTGGGTTTTCAGTCGCGTACCTTGCAGATTGAAACCGCCAAGCAGTTCGGGAACGACAACTACAAGAAGTTCGACGATATCTCCATCAGCCTGGCGCATCCGGACGCCACTGCGGCGCTGATTGCTGGCGGTTCGGAGATCAACGCGCATTTTTCCAGCCCGCCGTTCCAGTACCAGGAGTTGTTGAATCCCAAGGTGCACAAGGTGCTGAGTTCCTACGACATTCTCGGCGGCCCGGCGACGTTCAATGTGCTGTACACCACCGAGAAATTCCACGACGAGAACCCCAAGACCTACAAGGCGTTCTATGACGCGTTGGCCGAGGCCGAGACAATCATCAAGGCCGACAAGCCGGCAGCTGCCCAGGCTTACATTCGTGTAGAGCAGTCGAAGCTACCGCTGGCGCTGGTGGAGAAGATTGTCCAGGACCCGGAAATCGACTTCACCATCGTGCCGCAGCGTACCTATATCTATGCCGAGAAATTGCAGGAGTTGGGCGTGTTGAAGAACAAGGCGGGGAGCTGGAAGGATTACTTCTTTGAAGAGGCGCATGGCGGGAACGGCAGCTGACTCCATTCTGAATTGAAACGCACACAAAAATGTGGGAGCGGGCTTGCTCGCGAATGCGGTGGGTCAGTCGATACA
>NZ_JBSVWQ010000282.1:0-6649 GCF_054071215.1 Pseudomonas sp. SDO5522_S412
CGGTGAAAAATATAGCGACTGGCACGCCGCCTTCGCGAGCAAGCCCGCTCCCACATTTTGGACCGCGTATCAAAAGTGGGAGCGGTGTGGGTTTAGATATCCGCCAGCGCCGACACCAGGATCGCCTTGATGGTGTGCATGCGGTTTTCCGCCTGCTCAAAGGCGATGTTGGCCGGGGACTCAAACACCTCTTCGGTCACTTCCACGCCATTGGCCAGGTTCGGATAACGCGCGGCGATGTCCTTGCCGACCTTGGTCTCGCTGTTGTGGAACGCCGGCAGGCAGTGCATGAATTTCACCCGTGGATTGCCCGAGGCCTTCATCATCTTGGCGTTGACCTGGTACGGCAGCAGTTGCTCGATGCGCTCGTCCCACGCTTCCACCGGTTCGCCCATGGACACCCAGATATCGGTGTGGATGAAGTCCACGCCTTTCACCGCTTCCTTCGGGTCTTCGGTGATGGTGATGCGCGCGCCGCTTTCCTCGGCAAATGCCTGGCACTGCTTGATGAAGTCAGCATGGGGCCACAGGGCTTTCGGTGCGCCGATGCGCACGTCCATGCCCAGCTTGGCGCCGATCATCAGCAGCGAGTTGCCCATGTTGTAGCGGGCGTCGCCCAGGTAGGCGTAGCTGATGTCATGCAGCGGCTTGTCGCTGTGCTCGCGCATGGTCAGGGTGTCGGCGATCATCTGGGTGGGGTGGAATTCAGCGGTCAGGCCGTTGAACACCGGCACACCGGCGAACTTGGCCAGCTCTTCGACGATTTCCTGTTCAAAGCCACGGTACTCGATGGCATCGAACATCCGGCCGAGGACGCGGGCGGTGTCCTTCATGCTTTCCTTGTGGCCGATCTGCGACGACACCGGGTCGATGTAGGTGACGTGGGCACCCTGGTCATGGGCCGCCACTTCGAACGCGCAACGGGTGCGGGTCGAGGTTTTTTCGAAGATCAGCGCGATGTTTTTGCCCTTCAGGTGCGGACGCTCGGTGCCGGTGTATTTGGCGCGCTTGAGGTCGCGGGACAGGTCCAGCAGGTAGTGCAGCTCGCGAGTGGTGTGGTGCATCAGCGACAGCAGGCTGCGGTTGCGCATATTAAAAGCCATGGTGGATCTCCTTCTGTTTAGGTTATCCCCCTGGCCGGCGCCTTATGAGCGGCGGCCAGGGTTTGAATATCAGTAGTCGATTGGGTCGCGAATGATCGGGCAAGTCATGCAGTGGCCGCCGCCACGGCCACGGCCGAGTTCACCGGCGCTGATGGTGATGACTTCCACACCGGCCTTGCGCAGCAAGGTGTTGGTGTAGGTGTTGCGGTCGTAGCCGATCACCACGCCAGGCTCCACGGCCACTACGTTGTTGCCGTCATCCCACTGCTCGCGCTCGGCGGCGAAGCTGTTGCCGCCGGTTTCCACCACACGCAGGGCCTTGAGGTTCAGGGCGGCGGCGACGGTGTCGAGGAAGTTGGTTTTTTCGCGCTGGATGTCGATGCCGCCGGGCTTGGTCTCGTCCGGGCGCAGGGTGAAAGCGACGATCTGGTTGACCACTTCCGGGAAGATCGTGACCAGGTCGCGGTCGCAGAAGCTGAACACGGTGTCGAGGTGCATCGCCGCGCGGGATTTTGGCAGGCCGGCGACGATCACACGCTCCACGGCCTTGTGCTTGAACAGGTTCAGGGCGAGTTGGCCGATGGCCTGGCGCGAGGAACGCTCGCCCATGCCGATCAACACCACGCCGTTACCAATCGGCATCACGTCGCCGCCTTCCAGGGTGGCGTTGCCGTGTTCCTGGTCAGGGTCGCCGTACCACACCTGGAAGTCCGCGTTGGTGAACTCGGGGTGGAATTTGTAGATGGCGCTGGCCAGCAGGGTTTCCTGGCGTCGCGCCGGCCAGTACATCGGGTTCAGCGTCACGCCGCCGTAGATCCAGCAGGTGGTGTCGCGGGTGAACTGGGTGTTGGGCAGCGGCGGCAGGATGAAGCTTGAGTGGCCGAGGAAATCGCGGAACATCTCGATGGTCTTGCCACCGAAACTGCTCGGCAGGTCATCGGCCGACACGCCACCGATCAGGTACTCGGCGACCTTGCGCGGCTCCAGGCTGCGCAGCCACGAGCTGACCTCATTGACCAGCCCCAGGCCCACCTGGTTGGCGGTGATCTTGCGCTCCAGGATCCAGTCCAGCGCTTCGGGGATGGCGACGATGTCGGTCAGCAGGTTGTGCATTTCCAGCACATCGATGTCGCGCTCGCGCATCTTGGTCACGAAGTCGAAGTGGTCGCGCTTGGCCTGGGCTACCCACAGCACGTCATCGAACAGCAGTTCATCGCAGTTGTTTGGGGTCAGCCGCTGGTGGGCCAAACCTGGGGAGCACACCATGACTTTGCGCAGTTTGCCGGCTTCGGAATGTACGCCGTACTTCACTTTTTCCGTGGTCATTACAGATCCTCCAGTGAACAATGATTACAGGGTCAGGAAGCCGGAGTAGAGGCCATAGCCCGCCACGAGGGCGCCTATGACGACTGCGGCGAAAATCAGCTTCTCGACGTTGGTGAAAATCGGTTTGCCCAGTTCATGCTTGGCCATGGCGAACAGGATCACGCCAGGGGCGTAGAGCAGGGCGGACAGCAACAGGTACTTGGTGCCACCGGCGTACAGCAGCCAGACCGCGTAGATCAACGCGATGGCGCCGATCAGCAGGTCTTTCCTGCGTTCGCCCGGGGCGCTTTCATAGGTTTCACCGCGCACCGCCAGCAGCAGTGCATAGGCCGCCGACCACAGGTAAGGCACCAGGATCATCGAGGTGGCGAGGTAGATCAGCGACAGGTAAGTGCTGGCCGAGAACAGCGTGATCACCAGGAAAATCTGCACCATGGCGTTGGTCAGCCACAGGGCGTTGGCCGGCACGTGGTTGGCGTTTTCCTTACGCAGGAACTCCGGCATGGTGTGGTCCTTGGCGGCGGCGAACATGATCTCCGCACACAGCAGCACCCACGACAGCAGCGCCCCCAGCAAGGAAATGATCAAGCCGACGCTGATCAACACCGCGCCCCAGTGACCCACCACGTGCTCCAGCACGGCGGCCATCGACGGGTTTTGCAGCTTGGCCAATTCCGGTTGGGTCATGATCCCCAGGGACAGCACGTTCACCAGCATCAGGAACAGCAGCACGGTGATAAAACCAATCACCGTGGCCTTGCCGACGTCGGAGCGTTTTTCGGCGCGGGACGAGAAGATGCTCGCACCCTCAATGCCGATGAACACCCAGACGGTGACCAGCATCATGTTGCGCACCTGGTTCATCACGCTGCCCAGGTCCGGGTTTTTCACGCCCCAGATGTCGGCGGTGAAGATGTCCAGCTTGAACGCGAAGAGCGCGATCAACACAAACAGCACCAGTGGCACCACCTTGGCGATGGTGGTCACCAGGTTGATGAACGCGGCTTCCTTGATCCCGCGCAGTACCAGGAAGTGCACGGCCCACAGCAGCACCGACGCGCCGATCACCGCCGCCGGGGTGTTGCCTTCGCCGAAGATGGGGAAGAAGTAACCGAGGGTGCTGAACAGCAGCACGAAATAGCCGACGTTGCCCAACCAGGCACTGATCCAGTAACCCCAGGCGGATGAGAAACCCATGTAGTCGCCAAACCCGGCCTTGGCGTAGGCATAGACCCCGCCGTCGAGGTCGGGCTTGCGATTGGCCAGGGTCTGGAACACGAACGCCAGGGTCAACATGCCCACGGCGGTGATCACCCAACCAATCAGTACCGCGCCGACATCGGCGCTGGCCGCCATGTTTTGCGGCAGTGAGAAGATCCCGCCACCAATCATTGAACCCACGACAAGTGCAACCAGTGCGCCGAGTCGAAGTTTTCCGGGAGATTCAGACATCGCATGACTCCAATGCAGGAGAAGAGAGACCACAGAATAAATCCGTGCGCTAATCAAACAGCTGACTCAGATCACTTCATTGGCACATTCCATTGTGAATTAATGACTTATGATGAAAGGTACGGGCGCTCAAGTGCCTCGCAGAGGCTCGTCGTAGAGCGGTTCTGCGTTTCAAACAACAGGTTTTCTCATTAGCGTGGACCTTTGAAGCTAGCCAGTATTTGCAGATATGCAAACTTTTACAGCGCAGCGTTATTTAAATTATAAATTTGCCTTAACGCTCTTTATTGTCATGCCTTTAAGTTATGAAGCAGGCGCCTTTGTTGGCTATATCTAATAAACGCTGCGCCGGCTTAATAAATTAGTTGAGTGCACAGTTGTTGGCTCAATGGTTGTTTTGTTCAGGAGTGTTCATGTCCCAATCCTCGGAAAAGTTGCGCCTCAATGCCTTGATCGCCCTGGTGGTGGGCTCGATGATCGGCGGCGGGATTTTCTCGTTGCCGCAGAACATGGCGGCGCGGGCCGAGGTAGGCGCGGTGTTGATTGGCTGGGGCATTACCGCCGTGGGCATGCTGACCCTGGCCTTTGTGTTCCAGACCCTGGCCAACCGCAAGCCGGAACTGGATTCCGGCGTATACGCGTACGCCAAGGCCGGGTTCGGCGACTACATGGGTTTCTCGTCGGCCTGGGGCTACTGGATCAGTGCCTGGATGGGCAACGTCGGTTACTTCGTGTTGCTATTCAGTACCCTCGGCTACTTTTTTCCGGTGTTCGGCCAGGGCAATACCCCGGTGGCGATTGGCTGCGCATCGGTGTTGTTGTGGGCGGTGCATTTCCTGGTGATGCGCGGGATCAAGGAGGCGGCGTTCATCAACCAGATCACCACCGTGGCCAAGATCGTACCGCTGGTGATGTTTATCGTGATCGCCGCCGTGGCATTCAAGGCCGACATCTTTACCCGGGATATCTGGGGCCTGAGTAATCCGAATTTCGGCGGCGTGGTGGATCAGGTGCGCAACATGATGCTGGTCACGGTGTTTGTGTTTATCGGCATCGAGGGCGCCAGTGTCTACTCGGCGCGGGCCGAGAAACGCTCGGACGTGGGCCGGGCCACGGTCATCGGTTTCCTGGGGGTGTTGGCGCTGCTGGTATTGGTCAACCTGCTGTCGCTCGGGATCATGAGCCAGCCGGAACTGGCCAACCTGCAAAACCCGTCCCTGGCCGGGGTGCTGGAACATATCGTCGGCCCGTGGGGCGCGCTGTTGATCAGCATCGGCCTGGCGGTTTCGCTGTTGGGCGCGCTGCTGTCGTGGGCCTTGCTCTGCGCCGAAATCCTCTACGCCACCGCCCATGACAAGACCATGCCGGCGTTCCTGAAAAAGGAAAACGTCAATCAGGTGCCGGTCAATGCGTTGTGGCTGACCAATGTAATGATCCAGCTGTTCCTGGTGATCACGCTGTTTTCGGAAAGCACCTACACCACCCTGATCTACCTGGCGTCGTCGATGATCCTGGTGCCCTATCTGTGGTCGGCGGCGTATGCGGTGCTGTTGAGCGGCCGCGGTGAAACCTACGAAGGCGCCCATGGCGAACGCACCAAGGACCTGCTGGTGAGCCTGATCGCCCTGGCCTATGCGGTGTGGCTGCTCTACGCCGGTGGCCTGAAGTACTTGCTGCTGTCGGCGCTGCTGTATGCACCGGGCGTGATCCTGTTTGCCCTGGCCAAGCGCGAGCAGGGCCAGCCCTTGTTTACCCATCTGGAAAAAGGCATTTTCGCCTGCGTGATCGCCGGGGCGAGCCTGGCGGCGTATGGGTTGTACAGCGGGGTATTGTCGTTGTGAGAATGCAGCTGGCGTATCAGGCGCCGTATGACTGGGCGGCGATGTTGGGCTTTTTGTCGGCGCGGGCGATCAGCGGGATGGAGACTGTGGATGCTGGCGTTTACTCACGCAGTATCAGTGTCGACGGTCAGCAGGGTTGGATCAGTGTGTCGCCCGGGGCCGGTGATTGGCTTGAGGTGACGGTGGGCTTCCCCGACCCGGCAGCGTTGCCGGAAATTGAGCGGCGGTTACGGGACATGTTTGACCTATCGGCTGACCCGAAAGGGATCAACCGGCAATTGGCGAATGATCCCTTGATGGCGAGCTTGGTGGCGGCGCGTCCTGGCTTGCGGGTGCCGGGAACCTGGGATGGTTTGGAGCTGGCGATCCGCGCGGTGTTGGGCCAGCAGATTAGCGTGGTGGCGGCGATCAAGCTGGCGGGCAAGCTGGTGGCGCAGTACGGCACGCCGCTGGTGACGCCCCATGCCGGTGTGACCCATGTGTTTCCTTCGGCCGAGGTGCTGGCAGCCGCAGATTTGGCAACCCTCGGCATGCCGAAAAGTCGCGGGCGTACCTTGTCGGGCGTGGCCCAGGCGTTGCTGGATGACCCGCAGATCTTCCAGGCGAAGGCGAACCTGAAGGAAGGTGTGGCGCGGTTGGTCGCATTACCCGGGATTGGTGACTGGACGGCGCAGTACATCGCCATGCGCCAGATGCGCGAGCAGGATGCGTTTGCCTCGGGGGATATCGGTTTGATCAATGCGCTGGTGGCGCTGGAAGGCGGGCCGGTGAGCCCGCGTCAGTTGCTGGCGCGGGCTGAGGCCTGGCGACCGCTTAGAGCCTATGCGGCGCAGCATTTGTGGACATCACTGAGCCGCGCGGATTGATTCTGCATACCTGTGGCGAGGGAGCTTGCTCCCGCTGGGGCGCGAAGCGGCCCCAAAAAGC
>NZ_JBSVWQ010000283.1:0-6531 GCF_054071215.1 Pseudomonas sp. SDO5522_S412
GCGGTGGTTCAGTCGCCTGAAATGTTGAATGACACACCGCCTTCGCGAGCAAGCCCGCTCCCACATTTAGATCAGCGTCACACCCGGGGTTAACGTCGCCGGTAGCACCAGGCTCGGGGTCTCAAGGGAGGCCACCGGGTACGCGCAATAGTCCGCCGCGTAATAGGCGCTGGCGCGATGGTTACCCGAAGCCCCTACCCCGCCAAATGGCGCGCTGCTCGCAGCACCCGTCAGCTGTTTGTTCCAGTTGACGATCCCGGCACGGCTTTCCAGCCAGAACTGCTGGTAACGCGCCTCGGAATCCGACAGCAACCCGGCCGCCAAGCCGTATTGAGTGTTGTTGGCCTCGGCAATCGCCGCCTCGAAATCAGCGTAGCGGATCACTTGCAGCAGTGGGCCGAACAGCTCTTCGTCAGCGCGTTCCGTAACCTCGGTCACATCGATAATCCCCGGCGTCAGCAACGCAGCCTGGGCCTGGGGTTGGGTCATTTCCAATAGCGCCACCGCGCCATTGGCCAGCAGCAATTCCTGGGCATCCATCAACGCCTTGGCAGCACCGAGGGAAATCACCGAGCCCATGAACGGCGCCGGCGTTTGGTCAAATGCGCCGACTTCGA
Source organism: Pseudomonas sp. SDO5522_S412 (assembly GCF_054071215.1). Classification (NCBI taxonomy): domain Bacteria; kingdom Pseudomonadati; phylum Pseudomonadota; class Gammaproteobacteria; order Pseudomonadales; family Pseudomonadaceae; genus Pseudomonas; species Pseudomonas sp. SDO5522_S412. The sequence continues at coordinate 618 of NZ_JBSVWQ010000283.1, forward strand.
TGGTCGAGCTCACCGCCACCAGGCGTGCGAGCAACGCATCGCCCCAGGCGCCTTCCGGCACCAGCAGGCGACGGGCGCAGGTGCAACGCTGGCCAGCGGAGATAAACGCCGACTGGATAATGGTGTACACGGCCGCATCCACATCGGCCACTTCGTCCACCACCAGCGGGTTGTTGCCGCCCATTTCCAGCGCGAGGATCTTGTCCGGGCGCCCGGCGAATTGCTGGTGCAGATGGTTGCCGGTGCGGCTGGAGCCGGTGAAGAACAGACCGTCGATGCCCGGATTCGCCGCCAGGGCGATCCCGGTTTCCCGTGCGCCTTGCAGCAGGTTCAACACGCCCGCCGGCAGGCCGGCGTCGATCCAGCATTGCACGGTCAACTCGGCGACTTTCGGGGTCAGTTCGCTCGGTTTGAACAGTACGGTGTTACCCGCCAGCAAGGCCGGTACGATGTGGCCGTTAGGCAGATGACCGGGGAAGTTGTAAGGGCCAAACACCGCCACCACACCGTGGGGCTTGTGGCGCAATACGGCAGTGGCGTCGCCCAACGGGCCGCTCTTTTCGCCGGTACGTTCGCGGTAGCTTTGCACCGAGATCGCGACCTTGTTGACCATGCTGGTGACTTCAGTCGCCGATTCCCACAAAGGCTTGCCGGTTTCCTCACCGATGCAGCGGGCGAGTTCGTCAGCACGACTCTTCAGGTTGGCGGCGAAGGCTTCCAGCACGCTCAGGCGCTCTTCCAACGAACGCTTGGCCCAGGCCGGAAACGCCTGGCGTGCGGCCTGGACGGCGGACTCGACCTGCTCGGCGGTGGCGCCATTACCCGACCACACCACCTGCTGGGTCACCGGGTTCAGCGACTCAAACACTTCACCCTGGCCAGCCAGCCATTCACCTGCGATGTATAGCGAATTCATTATTTCGACTCCCGGGCAGCGGACAACGGTACGGCACGCACTTGATCACCGGCGATCAGTTGCAGGCGCTTGGCGGTCTGTTGATCGACCACCAGGGTGCCCGCAGCCAACCGCGCCGGCGCGGCGGTGATACGGCAATCTTCACGTTTGCGGTTATGGATCAGGAACGGCGTGGCGTCGTCGCCCGGCGTACCAATCGCCAGCACCAGCGCTTCGCTGTCGCGCACGGCGCGGATCTTGGTGGTTTCACACTCCACCGCCGGGCCCGCGTCGAAGATGTCGACGTAGCCCTGGTAGCTGAAACCTTCGCTCTTGAGCATGCTCAGGGCCGGCTCGGTGTCGGTGTGGACCTTGCCGATCACGTTGCGCGCGTCTTCAGACAGGAAGCAGGTGTACAGCGGAAACTTCGGCATCAGCTCGGCGATAAACGCCTTGTTGCCCACGCCGGTGAGGTAGTCGGCCTGGCTGAATTCCATCTTGAAGAAGTGCCGGCCCAGGCTTTCCCAGAACGGCGAGCGCCCGGCTTCGTCGGACATGCCGCGCATCTCGGCGATGATCTTGTTGCCGAACAGCTGCGGGAATTCCGCGATAAACAGCATGCGCGCCTTGGCCAGCATGCGGCCGTTAAGGCCGTTGCGGTAATCGGCGTGCAGGAACAACGAGCACAGCTCGGAGTTGCCGGTCAGGTCGTTGGCCAGAAACAGCGTCGGGATTTCACGGTAGATGTTCAGCTCCTGGGAGGCGCTGACCGTCAGGCCGACCCGGAAGTTGTACCAGGGCTCGCGCAGACCGACTGCACCGGCGATGGCGGAAATCCCCACCACGCGACCTTCGTCGTTTTCCAGCACGAACAGGTAGTCCGCATCACCGCGCCCGGCTTCACCGCGAAAGGTCTTTTCAGCCCAGCCGACCCGATGGGTCAGGCGCTCTTCGTTGGCCGGCAAGGTGGTGAGGCCGGTGCCGGTGCTGCGCGCCAGATCAATCAGGGCCGGTAAATCGCTGCTGCGTACGGGACGAACGATCATGCTATCTCCTCAAACGGGCCGCCTTGCAAGCCACCCGCGAAACTCATTCTTAAACCGCTACCAGTCGAACGCTGGCACCTTCGCCGACGCCCAGGGCTTCGGCGGTTTCCAGGTCCAGGGTCACTGGCTTGCCCGGCGCGTAGTCCAGCTCCAGCATCACCGCGCGGTAATCCTGCAACTGGCCGTTGCTCACCAGGTACTGGCGGCCGACACCCTTGACCATCTCACCGATCTTCACCGGCACCACACGGCTCTGGGCGATCGAGCGAATGCCCGAGACGCGCGCATGCAGGGTTGGGCCGCCGTCGAAGATGTCGATGTAATGGTCGGTCTCGAAGCCTTCGCGCATCAGGATGTCGAAGGTGATCTGCGCCCGCGGGTGCACCTGGCCCATGGCTTCCTGGGCTTCGTCGGGCAACAGCGGCACGTAGATCGGATAGTGCGGCATCAGTTCGGCGAGAAAGGTCCGGCTCTTCAACCCGCACAGGCGCTCGGCAGCGGCGTAGTTGAGGTCGAAGAAGTTGCGGCCGATGGCGTCCCAGAACGGCGAATCACCGTTCTCGTCGCTGTAGCCCACAATCTCGGTGACCACCGAATCGGCGAAGCGCTCCGGGTGGCCGGCCACGAACAGCAGGCGGCCACGGGAGTTGAGTTCCGACCACGGCGAACCCACCAGCTCCGGCACCACGTAGAAACTGGTCAGGAGGCTGTTGCCGGTGAGGTCATGGCACTGCGAAAGCACATGGATCTTGTTGTGAATCTTCAGCTCGCGGGAAGCATGCACGAAGGTCTCGTTACGGAAGCTGTAGAACGGTTCCGAGTAGCCGGCCGAGGCAACGATGGCCGAACAGCCCACCAGCTTGCCGGCGTCGGTGTCTTCCAGGACGAAGAAATAGCTTTCTTCACCGTTGAAGCTGACCTCGGCGGCGAAGGACGCTTCGCTCGCAGCGATCTTGTCGCTCAGGCGTTCGACATCATCCGGCAAGGAGGTGACACCAATCGGGCTGTCCGCAGCCAGACGCTGTACCTCGCCCAGATCAGCCATTTGCGCGGGGCGCATCACCAGCATGGTGTCACTCCTTAACTCGAAAACTCACAGGAAAAAATGCCGGACACGATCTTGAAATCAGTGAGGTCAAGTGTGGGAGCGGGCTTGCTCGCGAAAGCGGTGTGTCATTCAACATTTCAGGTGACTGAGCCACTGCATTCGCGAGCAAGCCCGCTGCCACATTTGATCTTCACAGCTTCAACTAAAGAGTCCGGCATACAAAATTTGTGTTGGGCGCCCGACTCGCCGGGCACCCAACGGTCCATCAGGCTTGCGTCAGCTTTTTCACCGCACGTTCGAAGCGGTCCAGACCTTCCTGGATATCGGCATCTTCCACCACCAGGCTCGGGGCGAAGCGCACCACATCCGGGCCGGCTTGCAGGATCATCAAGCCTTCGCGCTCGGCGGCGTTGAAGATGTCCTTGGCCTTGCCTTTCCAGGCATCGCTCAGCACGCAACCGAGCAACAGGCCCAGGCCACGCACTTCGGTGAAGATGCCGTATTGCTGGCCAATCTTCTCCAGACGGGAAACGAACAAGTCGTGCTTGGCGTTAACGCCGGCCAGCACTTCTGGCGTGTTGATCACGTCGATCACCGCTTCCGCCACCGCGCACGCCAGCGGGTTGCCGCCGTAGGTGGTGCCGTGGGTGCCGACCACCAAGTGCTTGGCCAGGTCTTCGCGAGTCAGCATGGCGGCGATCGGGAAACCGCCGCCCAGGCTCTTGGCGCTGGTGAGGATGTCCGGCACGACGCCGTAATGCTGATAGGCGAACAACTCGCCGCTGCGGCCCATGCCGGTTTGCACTTCGTCGAACACCAGCAGCGCGTTGTTCGCGTCGCACAGGTCGCGGGCACCTTGAAGGTACGACAGTTCTGCCGGCAGCACGCCGCCTTCGCCCTGGATCGGCTCCAGCACCACGGCGCAGGTCTTGTCCGAGACGGCGGCTTTCAGCGCCTCCAGATCGTTGTAAGGCACGTGGGTGATGCCGACGATCTTCGGACCGAAGCCGTCGGAGTACTTCGACTGGCCACCCACGTTCACGGTGAACAGGGTACGGCCGTGGAAGCTGTTCAGCGCGGCGATGATTTCGTACTTCTCGGTGCCGAAGCGGTCGAACGCGACACGACGGGCCAACTTGAAGGCGGCCTCGTTGGCTTCGGCGCCGGAGTTGCAGAAGAACACACGCTCGGCAAACGTGGCGTCGATCAGCTTATGGGCCAGGCGCAGGGCCGGCTCATTGGTGAAGACGTTGGACACGTGCCACAGCTTGTTGGCCTGTTCGGTCAGTGCACCGACCAGCGCCGGGTGGGCGTGGCCCAATACGTTGACCGCGATGCCGCCGGCAAAGTCGATCAGCTCTCGGCCCGCCTGGTCCCATACGCGGGAACCTGCGCCACGCACGGGGATGAAAGCGGCAGGTGCGTAGTTGGGAACCATGACCTGGTCGAAATCGGCACGTTGCACCGGGGCTTGCTCAACGGACATCGGAGTCTCCTGAAGAGGAACGCCTGCCTGAAACTGGCGGGCGATGCAGGGATTGTAAGGACAGTTTTCAGCGCGGCCTTGCCGCCAAGCGACAACTTCTTATAGCGCCAACCCGCGATTTTCGCGGGTTTACGCCAATGCGACAAATAGCATCGCAATGGCGCAGTTTAAACCGCCCGGGCCGGTTTTGGGCGGTCGGTGAGGCACAACTATCCAATGCCGTCGCCGATGGCCGTTTTGGTCTGCTGTTGATCTCATCCGCGCACAGGAACAGCGCCATGCCTGGAGATGCCGGCCGAGCACTGATGCCTAGCCGCGCTCGGACGGCACCGACGACAATTCGAACGGGCTGCTGCTGCGGCGCTGGTTGCGGTCTTCACGAGGGGTGGCGCCGAAGAAGTTGCGGTAGGCGCTGGAGAAGTGCGGCCCCGAGGAGAAGCCGCAGGACAGGCCGATCTGGATGATCGACTTGCTGGTTTGCATGAGCATCTGGCGGGCCTTGTTCAGGCGCAGTTCCAGGTAGTACTGGCTGGGGACGCGATTGAGGTATTGCTTGAAGATCCGCTCGAGCTGTCGTCGGGACACGCACACATGCTGGGCGATTTCGTCGGTGGTCAGCGGCTCTTCGATGTTGGCCTCCATCAGCAACACGGCCTGGGTCAGCTTTGGATGGCTGGAACCCAGACGGTTTTGCAGTGGGATGCGCTGGCGCTCGCCGCCCTCACGGATGCGCTCTACCACCAGTTCTTCCGAGACTGCCCCGGCCAGTTCGGCGCCGTGGTCACGGGCCAGCACTGCCAGCAGCAGGTCGAGTACCGACATGCCACCGCAGGCGGTCAGGCGGTCACGGTCCCAGTCGAACAGATGGCTGGTGGCGATCACCTTGGGGAAACGCTCGGCGAAATCGTCCTGCCAGCGCCAGTGCACAGCGGCGCGGTAACCGTCGAGCAGACCGAGCTGGGCCAGCGGATACACACCGGCCGACAGGCCGCCGATCACGCAGCCGGCGCGCACCAGTTGCTTGAGGGCGGTGCTGAGCTGGGAGGCGATGACGGTCGGTGGTTCATCCGCCAGCAGGAATAGCTTTTGAAAGCCTTCCAGCTTGCCGGCCCAGGGTTCACCCGGCAGTTGCCAGGCCCCGTCGATTGGCGGTTCGGCCTGCAAGAACGAGAGTTCGTACACCACGTCCGGATGCACCCGCTGAGCAACGCGCAAGGCCTCCTCAGCCAGCGCAAGCGTCAGTGCTTTAGTGCTGGGCCAAATCAGGAAACCAATTCGATGGGCAGTCATGGAGTGCTATCCGAAGCGAGTAACAGTAATGAAGACAAAGGCCAATGCTAGCCCGTAAACCAACACAAATCTCTAAAGCGGGTGAAGATCCAAATGTGGGAGCGGGCTTGCTCGCGAAAGCGGTGGATCAGTCACCGGATGTATCGACT
>NZ_JBSVWQ010000284.1:0-6487 GCF_054071215.1 Pseudomonas sp. SDO5522_S412
CTGGGCCCGTAAAATCCCACTCGGCAGATAGACTGAGGCGCGGCCTTCGCGAACAAGCCCGCTCCCACATTTGACCCAGTTCCCATTGAAGGAACCCGATTGAATGTGGGAGCGGGCTTGCTCGCGAAGAGGCCCTCAAGAACACCAAAAAAAGGCCGCGATCCAGAAGATCGCGGCCTTTTTGCATTTCAGCGCAACTGATTAAACCTCATCCAGCTCCGGCTCATCCGCCTGCACATTCACCGTCGCCTTCACCACATCGTGACGACGGATGTATTTCCAGTCCGCTTCATCAATGTAGATCCCGTTCGGCCCGCTGCCGCCTTCCAGGTCGATCGCCACCTGGGCGGAAACCTGCGGCTTCACACTCGCCAGAATCGGCACGAAGCCCAGCTGCAAGCTGGTCTCCAGCAATGCTGCCTGGTTCTTCTCATCGATGTCCGCGGCCTCATCGAGATAGTACGGCAGGCGCACACGACCGGCCTGGTCGCGGTCCATCAAGTGCAGCAACAAATACATGTTGGTCAGCGCCTTGATGGTCATGGTGGTGCCGTTGGAGGCGGCGCCATCGATGTCGGTGTGAATGATCGGCTGGCCGTTGACCTTGGTGATCTCGAACGCCAGTTCGAACAAGTCCTTGAGGCCCAACTGGTTATGGTTGGCCGCAACCAGGCGCGCCAGGTATTCCTTGGCTTCCTCGTTCTTGTTGTCCTGCTCGGCGCTCTGGCTCAGATCGAACACCGACAGGGTTTCGCCTTCTTCATACTGACCGGCACTGTGGATGATCTGGTCGATATGCTTGAGGGCTTCCTTGTTCGGCGCGAGCACGATGCGGAAGCTCTGCAGGTTGGACACCTGGCGCTTGTTGATCTCACGGTTGAACAACGCCAACTGGTGCTCAAGGCTGTCGTAGTCGCTGCGGATATTGCGCAAGGTGCGCGCGATATCCGTGACCGCCGCCCGCCGGGCCTTGCCCAGGGTCAGGGCTTCATCGGTACGGTGCGCGTAAGCGTTGATCAGCAGGTGCAGGCGGCGCTCCATATCGTCTTCACTGTCGAACTTGGCCACGCCCTTGAGGCGCACCTGTGCGTACAGCGCGTCGATCTGGCCATCAGCGCGCAGCAGGCCTTGCCAGCTGTCCTGGTAGTCATTGAGCAGCGGCAGCAGGTTGTCCATGGAATCGTCGACCGGGTCCATGAACGGCGTACCAAACGGCAAGTCTGCCGGCAGCAACTGGCGACGACGCAATGCGTCATCCAGGGTGCGCTGCTTGGCTTCCATATCACCAATCTGCCGGCCTACCAATTGCAGCTTGGCCGACAGTTGCTGGACGCGCTCGGTAAACGCATCGCTGGAGCGTTTCAATTCGTCCTGGGCCGCTTCCATCTGCGCCAGGCTTTCCAGCTTCTCGCCTTCCTCGGCGCTCAGGGTTTGTGCACGGCGGAAATCTTCCAGCGCCTTCTGCGCGTCCAGTACCTGTTGGTACAGCGCTTCAGTCTGGGTCTTGCTCGCCGCGCGGTCGGCCGCCACGGCTTGCTGGGTTTTCAGTTGCTTGAGTTCTTTTTCCAGACGCTCTTTCTGGTCGCGCAACGCGGCGCGGTCAGCCAGTGCCTGCAACGCTGGTGGTTCAATGTGCGAGATGTCGATGGCCAGCCCCGGCACTTCAAAACGCTCGCCCTTGAAGCCATCGAGGATCTGCTCCAGGGATTTCACCCACAGGCCGTCCTCGTCCAGCGTGATGCCATGCTCACCCAGCGGCAAGCTGAACAGCGAACTGTTGAACAGGCGCATCAGACGCTCGACATCCTGCTGCGAGAATTCTTCCCGCAGCTTGGCGTAGCTGTTGTTGTCGGCGTGATCGAGTTGCTGCTTCACCGACTTCAGGCGTTTTTCCAGGTCCCGCAGACGTTCGTCCAGATCCTCGGCGCTGAACTGACGCGACTGCGCCAAGGCCCCGGCCAGTTCATCGTGAGCATCCTTGGCGTCCAGCAGTTGCTGCTCCAGCACCTTGACGTCATCCACCAGCGCGAAGCGGTGCTTGAGCACCGACAGCTCACCCAGCCAGCGCTGAATCCCGCTGATTTCCCGCTCCAGGCGCATCAGCTCCTGAGTGCCGCCGCGCTGGTCGTTCTGCAGCGAATCCTGCTCGTTGCGGTAATGCTCGGCCTGGATCGTCAGTTCTTCCTTGCGCGCACTGGCGTAGTCCGACCAGGTGCCCAGCAACGAATCCAGCAGCGGTGACAGGCGATGCAGCTTGCCCCGCAGAATGTCCCGCTGCTTCACGCCGTTGGCCAAGGCTTCTACCAGAGGGCCGGCAGCCACCAGCGAGTTGTAGTCCTGCTCCATGCGTCGTACATCGCGGAAGGCTTCTTCGCACGCCGCGATGTAATCGACACTGCCGGAACGCAGGCTGTGTTCGAACGCATCCAGAAACAGCTGCTTCAACTTGGCCGCGGTGATTTCCCGCATGTGCAGCAAATTGATAAACAGCGCGCGGAAGGTCTTCAGGCTCTGCTCGCTGGTGGAGCGCAGCGGAATCAGGGTCAGGTCCAGCGGGATCGACGTATGGCCGCCCACCAGCAAACGTCGCAGCTCATCGGGCTTGAGCTCATAGGCTTTCAGGCCTTCGCGCTCAAGGTTGGTGAACAGCTCTTTCTGGCGCAGGCAGGTGTCGTTCTTCTGGTAGTGCGCCAGGTCCAGCTTGCCGGCGTAGGCAAAGAACTGGTGACCGAAACCACCGCCCGGGCCGCGACCGACCACGCCGATCACGTGCGGGCCATGGGGAAGCGAGACTTCCACGAGGATGTAGCTGGTGTCGGTGGCAAAGTAGAAACGCCGGGATTGCTCCAGGGTGTACTTGCCGAAACTCATGTCCGACATGCGCGCCAGAATCGGGAACTGCAAGGCGTTGATCGACGCCGATTTGCCGAGGTTGTTCGCGCCGTACACCGACAGCGGTTCTTCCAGCGGGAACAAACCCAGGCTGTAACCGGCGGTGTTCAAAAGGGCGAAGCGGCGAATGCCGTAGCGTTCCTTGCTCATGCGTCGGTCTCCTGTTCTTCGGCAATGGCGCGGGCCAGGGCGTCTTCTTCGCTTTCTTCTGCAAAGTCACTCAAGTCCAGCGGGTCATCGGTCTTCAGCAGTTTTTCATCGCTGTCTTCGTCGATGATCACCGGGGCCGGCAACGGCAATACGCTGTGGATGCTCGCGGCCAGGTCGCGGTCTTGCTGGACCGAGAGGCACACATCGAGGAAGCGGTGCATCGGCGGCAGGAAGCGGTAGATGCCGTTCTCTTCACCGGCAAAACCCAGCTGGGTCATGCGGCGCATGATTTTTTCTTCCAGTTCCTCGACGGTCTGCACTTCGGCCTGGATAAACAGGTCGCGGTACTTTTCCAGCAACGACGGCAGTTCGTCACGGCCCAGGCTGCCACCGTCGAGCACGGCGATCGGGTCGCGGCCCTGGTCGGCCAGGTGCTCGACGATGATGAAGGTGAACAACGCCAGGCGCTGGGCGGTCTTGTTGACCTGCGCGGCGGCCACGGCCGAGTCCGGCACGAAGTAGTAGAAACCTCGCGTGTCGCACACCAACTCAAAGCCCAGGGCCTTGAACAACGTGCGGTACTGGTCCTGGAAGTTCGACAGTTGGGCGTACAGCTCCGGGTCGCGGCGGCTGACGTGGTAACCCTTGAACAGCTCGCGAAAGATCGGCGCCAGCTGGGACAGTTCGGATAGATCAAGATGCATGAGGGGTGCTCGCAGAATTCCCGGCCGTATCAATACTGGCTGGAAGCAGGGCGAATGAGCGCAGGCTGACCTGGTGCTCGTGAGTGTGGTAATCCCGTCGTTCCAGACGTTCACGCTTGAAGCGTTTTTCCCGCGACAGGCGTGAGAACCAGTACAGCAACTCGTCGGTTGCGCCGTCCGGTTCCTGCTCCAGCAGCCAGGTCATCAGGTCCGGCATCGGCAGCGCGTCTTCACAGCGTTCGAGCATTTCCTTGACCGTGCGCGGTGCGCGAGGGGCTTCGCCCTTGTGGGATTTATGCGCCTTGGGGAAACGCGCCGGCTTTGGTTCGAAGTTGGCCAGGGCGTACACGTAGGCTTCGACCTGGCTGGCACTGCCAAGAAAGGTGCTTTGCGGCCGGGTGAACATCGGCATCGCCGCTTGCGGCACCGCGTCCAGGCCCTTGCGGCGAATCGCCGACAAGGCCAGCGCCGCGCCACGGGTCACGGCGTTGTGCCGGCGCGCTTCTTCCCGCAACGGCAGCAGCAGTTCCCGGGCGTGACGCAAGGTCAGTTGGGCGCTGGTCTGCATTTCGAGGATGCGCGCGTGGGTGCGCAGCAGCATGTCGTCGTCCACCAGGTGGCCGAGGCGCTGCTGCTCGGTGAGCATGCGCAACAGTACGTTTTCCACCTTGCGCACGCCTTGTTCGAAGGCGCCGTCGGCGTTCACCAGTTGAATCATCGGCTCGACGTATTCGTCCCAGGTCGCCAGTACTTCGGCGTAGCGCTGGCGCAACGGGATCTGCCGGTCGCTGGTCTTGGCGCGATCGGCCACGGCAGCGAGGGCCTGTTCATCGTTGGCGAGTTTTTTCAGCACGTCGCGCACGCGCATGTCCAGCAGGCGCAATTGGCGCGCCAGGTCATGGCCGTCGCGGATGTCGAAGGCGTCCTGGATATAACCCGCCAGGCGCTCAAGGTGGCGCAGGTAGGCTTCGATTTCCAGGCACAGGCCTAGCCGGTGCTCCTTGCGAAGATACGCCAGGAAGTCGTGGATCTGTGCGTTGAGCTCGAAACGGTTCGGGCTCTTGGCGACAGGCACCAGGATATCCAGGCGAATCCACACGTCCAGCAGGCTGGTGATGTCCTGTGGCGTGCTGTCCAGTTGTTGGGCGGCCAACTGGGCGCGCAGTTCGCTGAGGCTCAGGGTGCCTTGGTCGAAGTGTTCGCACAGTGGCTCAAGCAGGGCCCAGTGTTCGGCGAGGGCGCGCAAGACGCGCTTGGGTTCGATCATCGGAATGGCCGGCTGGTTAGCGATTAAAAGCAGCGATTGTACTGCATCGGTGCCGGGATTTATCCACAGCCGGTCGTGAGGCGCTCACCGGAACGATCAACTGCGGGCGATCTTCGTCGAAGGGCGGTAGAATCCCTGTTCTTTAGTTATCCACAAGTGGCCGACCTTTGCTTATCGAGTCCCGACGTCGCGCTTACTTGACCGCCATGCAGGTGGTCAACTGGCTGCCGCGCACTGAATTACCGTTCGCCGCCCCTTCGCGGCCCGAGCTGCTGGAGGCCCCGGAACCGTTCGAGGCTTTCGAGCCTTCGGGTGAGGAGGCGGCTGCGCCGGTGCCGCTGGTCAAGCCCGTGGCAGAAACCCCGGTGGTCCGGCCAAAGGTCGAAGTGCCGCGCCCGTCGCCGGTGGCCAAGCCGGTCGTCGCCGAAGAGGCGCCTGCCGTGGTCAAGGCTCCGGTCGTACCGCCGCCACGCTTTGCCCTGCAACTGCTGCGGGCCGGGCGATGCCTGCTGCTGGTGGAGTTACCCACAGGCGAGCGCTTCCAGGCCCGCGACCCGGCCTATCTGCTGCTCAAGGACATGTTGCGCGCCGCCGGCCTGCCCGACAGTCCGCAAATCGTTGGCGAGCCGGTGCGCTGGCCGCTGCTGGCCCGGGGCACCATGGACCAGGGCCCGGAAGCTGCACGGGATTTTGTGCAAGGTTTTGTCTCGGCGCGCCTGGAAGACGAACCCTGCGTGTGCCTGTGGCTGATCGGCCTGCCCGCCGTGCGTTTTGCCGGCGAAGCGAATGCCGAGGCCTGGTACCGCGAACTGCAGGTCGAAGGCCTGGGCTCCGTCTGGGCCCTGCCGGGCCTGGAACTATTAATGGAAGAGCCACAGCGTAAGGCTGATGTCTGGCAAGCCATGCGCCGGCTGATGGCGCGCTGGAAAAGTACCGATGAGTGAAGCTTTATCCTTCCGCCCGATGACCGAGGCGGACCTCGACGCTGTACTGAAGATCGAATACGCAGCGTTCAGCCACCCCTGGACCCGCGGGATTTTTCTCGACGGGCTGGGCAAATACCAGATCTGGCTGATGTTCGAAGGCGAGCAGCAGGTGGGCCACGGGGTGGTGCAGATCATCCTCGATGAAGCGCATTTGCTGAACATCACCGTCAAGCCGGAAAACCAGGGCCGTGGCCTGGGCTTGAGCTTGCTGGAGCACCTGATGTCCCGGGCCTACGAGGCCAAGGCGCGGGAATGTTTCCTGGAAGTGCGCGACAGCAACACCGGCGCGTTCCGGCTGTACGAGCGTTATGGTTTCAACGAAATTGGCCGTCGGCGGGATTATTACCCCGCCGTCGGTGGCCGCGAAGATGCGGTCGTGATGGCCTGCACCCTGGTCGACTAAACACAGGGCCCAATGTGGGAGCGGGCTTGGTGGGAGCGGGCTTGCTCGCGAAGGCGATGGCCCAGTCGCCAGATGTAATGACTGA
>NZ_JBSVWQ010000285.1:0-6443 GCF_054071215.1 Pseudomonas sp. SDO5522_S412
ACCGAGTTCCATCTTGAGAATGCGGTCAAATGTGGGAGCGGGCTTGCTCGCGAAGGCGTCACCTCGGTCTCAGGCAGTAACCGCCCTGGCCGGCACCTCCACCACCCCCAACCCATCCTTCATCCGCTGGGCATCGCGCACAAAACTGCGGGACGCCTGGAACAGAAACAGCATGGTCAAAAACAGCGCCACCGGAATCAGGTACATGGCGTCATGCAGTCCCACCGCCTTGTAAGCCTCAGTCATCTGCTGGGCACCGTCGGCATACATCGCCGAATGGGCAAAATGATCCGACAACCCGCCCACCACAATCGGCCCCATGCCCCCGCCCAGCAAATACAAGCCGGCGAAGAACAATGCCATCGCCGTCGCCCGCAGGCGCGGCTCGACCACGTCCTGGATCGCCGTGTACACGCAGGTGTAGAAGTTATAGGCAAACAGCCAGCCGACACTGAACAGCGCCACAAACACACCAATCTCGATCCGCCCCGCGTGCAACGCCCAGGCAGTGGTCACTGTAGAGATAATCAAACTGCACGCCGCGAACAGCAGCCGGCCGTTAGCGATGCGTTGATGGATCTTGTCGGCAATCCAGCCACCCAGGGTCAGGCCCACCAGGCCGGTAATACCGACGATGACACCGGTGGCGACTGCCGCATCCTGCAACGGCAGCAGGAAATAGCGCTGCAGCATCGGCACCAGGAACGAGTTGCAGGCATAGGTGGCGAAGTTGAAGCACAACCCGGCCAGCACCAGCCAGAGGAATGTCGGCACCGCCAGCACCCGGCGAATCGGCCGGTCGACTTTCTCCTGGGAGACTTGCACGGCTTCCGCCGCGCCGCGCTTGGGTTCCTTGATGTAGAACATGAACACCGCAAGGATCAGCCCCGGCACCGCGGCAATAAAGAATGGCGCACGCCAGCTGTCGAACGCCTTGACCATCGCACCAATGGTGAAGAAGGCCAGCAACAGGCCCAAGGGCAGGCCCAGCATGAAGATCCCCATGGCCCGGGCACGGCGGTGGGCGGGAAACAGGTCACCGATCAGCGAGTTTGCCGCCGGCGCATAACTGGCCTCGCCGATGCCGATGCCCATGCGCACCAGCAAAAAGGTCCAGAAACTGCCCACCAGACCATTGACCGCTGTCAGGCCACTCCACGCCGCCAGGCCCCAGCCCATGAGTTTGCTGCGCGAGCCAGTATCGGCCAGGCGCCCCAGCGGCAAGCCGGCAATTGCATAAACAATGGTGAACGCGGTACCGATGATCCCGAGCTGGAAGTCGCTGAGGTGCCATTCCATGCGGATCGGCTCGATGATGATCGCGGGAATGGTGCGGTCGAAAAAGTTGAACAGGTTGGCCAGGAACAGCAGGAACAGAATGCGCCAGGCATTCGCCGCTTGGGTCGAGTTCTGCATGGGTCCGTCTCTTTTATTGTTATGTGAGCCGCGATGCCAGACGCATCCTGAGCCCGGAACCTGCAATCTAGTCAGCCTCGTGGGGATTGTCTGTAATGATTCGTAAGTCTGATGTCACTCCATCGGGCGACCCGGGCGGTCATCCCTAATCATTTGGTTCTAGTTGTTTATAAAATCATCGCCAAATAATTAGAAGCAATCTGCCATCAATCCTTGTAACTCGCTCACGCTCTCTATACTGAAAGACGCAGTCAGACTAAAACTCTGTGACGGGACATGCTATGGAATGGCTTGGTTTGCATTTTTTTACCGACCTTCCGGACAGTGGGCACTTATTACTCAATTGCAGTCATAACCCCTTTCTGGTGCTACTGGCGTATGTAGTGGCGTGTGCAGCGGGCTTCGGCACCCTGGACATGGCCGAGCGGGTCGGCCATGTCGACAACCCCAAGGCTCAACGGCACTGGCGCTGGGTAGGCGCGGGCTGCCTGGCAGGCGGCATCTGGTCGACCCACTTCATCAGCATGCTGGCCTTCCAGGCGCCTATCGCGATTCACTACGAATTGATCATGACGTTCGCCTCGCTGCTGATCGCCCTGATCGCGGCGCTGTTCGCCATGCAAACCCTCAGTCATCCAAGGCTGCGCGCCCACCAATATGTGCTGGCGTCGGTGTGGATGGGGCTGGGTATTGCGCTGATGCACTACGTGGGCATGTCGGCCATGCGCTCCGAGGCGGGCGTGTATTTCGAGACTGGCTTGTTCCTCGCCTCTGTGTTGATCGCGATCGGCGCCAGCCTGGCGGCGTTGCTGCTGTCGCTGTACCTGCGCAACGGCACCGGCATGTTCCATCAATTGCTCAAGTACGCGGCCAGCCTGGTGCTTGGCGCGGGCATTATCAGCATGCACTTCACCGGCATGGCGGCCATGCAGCTGCTGGTACCCGAAGACCTCGTACAGTCGGCACTGCCGGTGGACAACAACCCGGTCCAACTGGGGCTGCTGGTGGCGGTCATCGCCCTACTGGTGATTGGCAGCAGCATCAGTGCTGCCCTCGCGGACAAGAAGCTGCAACACAAGGAAACCGACCTGCGCCGGGTCAACGCCCTGCTCACCGAACTGGACCAGGCCCGCGCCTCGCTGCAACAGGTGGCGCATTACGATGCCCTGACCACCCTGCTCAACCGCCGTGGTTTCAACCAGATCTTCGCCGAGAAACTCGCGGAAAAAACCGCCACCGACGGCATGCTGGCGGTGATCTTCCTGGATATCGACCACTTCAAGCGCATCAACGACAGCCTCGGCCATGACGCCGGCGACGAACTGCTGACGGTGCTGGCCGGCCACATCAAAAGCTCGGTGCGCAGCCATGACGACGTGGTCGCGCGGTTTGGCGGTGACGAATTCTGCATCCTGATCAGCATCCATCACCGCGATGAAGCGCGGCACATGGCCCAGCGCATCATGCAGAAAATGAAAGACCCCATCGAACTGGCCGGCCGGCGCATGGTGATGACCACCAGCATCGGCATCAGCCTGTTTCCCGAAGACGGCAAAACCAGCGAAGAGCTGCTGAAGACCGCTGACCTGGCGCTGTATCAGTCCAAGGATGCCGGGCGTAATAGCCTGAACTTCTTCAGCTCCAACCTGAAAACCCGGGCCTTCCTGGAACTGCAGCTGGAAGAGGAACTGCGCGCCGCACTGCGGGGCAAGAACGAGTTGGTGCTGTTTTACCAACCGATACTTGACCTGAAAAAAGGCAGGGTCACGCGCCTCGAAGCCCTGGTGCGCTGGCAACACCCCCAACATGGCCTGCTGACCCCGGACCGGTTCATCGGCATTGCCGAAAGCAACGGGCTGATTGCCGAACTGGATCACTGGGTGCTGCGCCAGGCCTGTCACGACCTGAGCCTGCTGTCGGAACAAGGCCACACCGAATTGGTCATGGCCGTGAACTGCTCGGCCCTGAACCTGACCCGTGACGAGTTGGCCGATGAGATCGAAAACGCCCTGCGCTTCGGCGGGATCGCCGCCAATCGCCTGGAACTGGAAGTAACCGAGAACGCGCTGATGGGCAATATCAGCAGCACCCTGGCATTGCTGCGGCAAATCCGCGCCCTGGGCGTGTCGCTGTCCATCGACGACTTCGGCACCGGCTACTCGTCCCTCGCCTACCTCAAGCGCCTGCCGTTGAACACCTTGAAAATCGACCGTTCATTTATCCAGGATATCCCCAAGTCGAACGCCGACATCGAGATCGTCCAGGCCATTATCGGCATGGCCCACACCCTGCACCTGCAGGTGGTGACAGAGGGCGTGGAAACCCTGCAACAATTTGAAGTGGTGCAAAAACACGGCTGTGATTTTGTTCAGGGTTACCTGCTCAGCGCTGCGGTGCCGTTGAGTGATATCAGCGCGGTGATCAACAGCCTGGACCAGAACAACCTGTTCAGCCTGCTGGGCCTGACGGGGGGTGACCCCGCGCCGAAAGATCCGCCTTCGGGTCGTGCGGGCCCGGCGTCCATCGTTCGGCCAATTCGCTGAATATGGGGGCGGGCTTGCTCGCTCCCACATATTTGGCAAATCGCCATCATTTCACTAAAGAACTCCGACGAACGGCCGATTCATCAGAGTCCGGCCAGGCTTTCCCCTTAAAACCCTAGGGTTAAACCCTATCGCCCAAGACCCGGACGCACTGTAAAGTCGCGATCTCTCATTCTGTGATGGCTATTTGATACTTACTCAGCCATCCGTCCAGGCACATGGCGCACAATGACTTCTAAAAATAACTCTGCCACTGCGGTATCCGACGTGTTGCTGACAGCCCCTGCGGAAAAACCCTCAGGTTCAAAGTCATTGAGCACCGCCCGCCCACTGGCCACCCAGCAGTACCTGTACTTTACCGAAACCAACACCGACCGCATCCTCGATAACCTCGACGGCCTGCGCGACATGGTGTTCCCGCGCGCACCGCACCTGGAAGTCGACGGTGAACTGCGCAATGAGCAGGAATTCCCCTCGGTGTGCCTGATCGGCCTGGGCCGCTGTGGCTCCAACATTGCCCTGGATGTGGCAGAGCTGGTGTACAACGCCCGCAAGTTCTACCTCAACGAATTCAGCAACGAAGACAAATCCACCGACAAGGGCTACCGCCCCGCCCAGTGGATTCGCAACAACCTGCGCCTGGGTTCGAACAAGGGCACCAAACCGGTGTTCCTGGTCGAGCCGCTGGTGATGCTGGGCGACCTGGACAAGGACATTGCCGGGCGCATCCGTTTCTCGCGCAAGGGTGAGAAAAGCGGTTTCCTGCGGGACTACAGCAAGATGAAAATCATGGACCTCTCGGAAGTCCATGCCGGCGGCGCCGGTAACGCGCCGATCCTCGGCCAGTACCTGGCCAAGATCATCCTCAACAAAGACACCCAGCGCTTCTCCAGCCCCGATTGGAAGATGATCCACTCGTACCTGATCGACTCCTGCGGCATCAAGGCCAACCAGTCGCGCCTGTACTTCTCGATCTTCAGTGCCGGCGGCGGTACCGGTTCAGGCATGGCCTCGGAGTTCGGCCTGGCCCAGCAGCACTCGTACATGAACAAGACGTTCGACACCAAGCCTGCCGACGAACACGACAGCAAAAGCGGTCACGCCTTCGTGTTCGAGCCGATCTTCACCAGCGGGATTTGTGTGCTGCCGAACATCTCCGATCACCGCAGCGAAATGTCCGAGGCGCTGCACATCAACGCCGGGCGGCTGTTGTGCAAATACCTGTCGGAAGAATGGGACTTCTCGTACAACTTCGACAATGAAGACAGCAGCGAAGCCAGCGTGAAAGGCCGTATCCGACCGTGGAACGCGATGATGCTGATCTCCAACGACATCATGCGTTACGCCGAGGAAAGCGATGACGGCAACATCCAGAACATTGATGTCAATGCCATGGAAAAGCACGCCAACCAGTACATCTCGCAGCAGATCTTCAACATTCTGACGGCCCAGGCGGTTACCACCGACTACGACCAGAACTACTTCCGTCGCGCCGGGATCGACATTGGCGAGACCATCCGCCTGGATGCCAACGACCTGTTCATGAGCCTGGCCGGCCCGGTGGCGATTGCCTACGCCGAATCGGTGGTGCCGGAAACGCCGGCGCCTTCGAGCGACAAGTTCAAGGTGTTCGAAAAAGAGCCGCAGCGGCTGAACATCGACGACCTGTTTTTCCGTTCCATTGATCTGCCGCACTTCAACAAGGTGACCCAGGCGATCGAAGGCATCAGCCTGTTGCCGATTGAGTCCAAGCGGTACAAGGCCTCCCTGGAGCAGTACAAGAATTCCGGGTATGACGCGGCGGCGTTGCATGACCTGCACTTCTTCAAGAACTGCTCGTCGGTGGTGTCGATTGTGTCGTTGCCCAAGGATTACAAGCTGTCCTATATGGACCTGAATCGGCTCAAGACGCACCTCAACAGCCTGTTTCCCAATACGACGCTCAAACGGTATGCGCTGGTGATCGGGGCGTCGGCCAACTTGTCGCTCACGACCTTGATCGCTAAAAGCCCGTGCCTGTCGGATGATTTTTTGACGTTGATCGTGGCATTTATCAAGCGCTGTTTTGCGCGTAATCCGTATCGGTTTGATGACACCTTGGATAATTCGATCCTGGATTTCATCATCCATGAGGATTTTGATGAAGACCGGATTGATGAGCTGCTCAACGAGTTCGAGAACCCGGCGAAGATCCTGGATACCAACTGGTATGCGATCAAGCCGATGTACGAGAAGAAGTATCGTGAGTTGATCAACGACAAGGACAAGTTTGTGTCGATCAACGATATTCGTCTGTCGCGGGATTGTGTGAAGAAGGCGATCAAGTACCTGCGTGAGATTTATCGTCACCGGATTGGGAAGACCAAGGTTATTTCGCTGAATAACCATACTGGGAAGACGGCGTAGGCTTTGTTGCTGAGGTGGGGTGTATATCCGTTATTTGGGTGATGGCTTATATCGGTTCCGCTCTTACAGCGGCTCACT